>CADEDJ010000022.1 GCA_902826055.1 uncultured Nitrosomonas sp.
AAGCGTGTGTATGGCTCAAACCGTACCGCGGGTTCGAATCCCGCTTTCTCCGCCAGTTATTTCATTAATTCAATAACTTATAATAAAGTTATTGTTAAAACCTACAGCTACTTCCATTCATGCTCTTCATATTAAGCCATTGAAAAATTAATGATAGAAACTCTTTATCATCAAACTTTGCGTAATAGGGGAAAAACATTATCTCATTAGAAAAGCGGTGTTCCTTCGCCGCAGTCAGTTTTTATAAAAAATAGCTATGTGTTTCGATATATTGTGAGCAAAATATCCATCAAGTGCTGATTCAGAAACTTGTTCGAGTTGTTAGTGGCCTGAATGCTACCTGCATATTACTCAAAGAAGGATTTGTGCAGGAACAAGAGTAATCCTCCTATTTTAATGGGAACATGCAGTAGCGAGTTTTTTAGTTTAAAAACTTCTGTCAGCTTCTTAGCCTGGCATAATGCCTTGACGTATAAACCATGTAGAGTAGCTGTGTGCACCCTGCTGGGGCGTTTTCAGGTGGTACTCATCCATTTTCCGTAATAAGTCAGTTGCGCATCGTCGGCAGGTTGCGGCTGATAGAAATAGGTCGAACGCGCCAGATTCAGAAATTGGCACTGCCGGGCAAAACTCAATTTCACGTTAGGTTCAGTCATCCTCTGGCACTTTGCAAGACTCGGTGATTGAGCTTTCTAGCTAAAAAATCGCGTTCTACCGTCAATTGTTCGGTAACTCGGCGCGAATCATCCGTGCTGCGTGTTTTAGCCTTTCCGGTGCCTTGATTCTTGAAAAATACTTCGGCCGCTTGTGCAGTGAATTGATGCTTTCAACTGTTGATCTGCGTTGAGTGAATTCCTTAACGCAACGCCAGTTGCGATACGGTGTCTTTCCCTTGGATTGTTGCTACTGCCACCTTGGCTTTAAATTCGCCGAAATATTGCTTGTTGCGTTTCTCATACTCGTCTCATTGCTCCTTCTATTATGCAATAGCGGAGCTTAACAACCTGTCCAATTTTACGGTATCACTTCACCAGAAAACTATTATCCAAATTTGGACAATAATCTTCTGGTTAAACTGCTTCTAATAGTTAGATCACCACGATATCCGCATTCGTCATAGCCAGTCCAATACCAACACCAGCAATTTCTATTGCAGCACCGACGCCATTAGCATCTGCATCGTATAACAATGAACCCGTTACATTGTTGTAAATTATAAAATCATTCCCATCCACCGCTTTCGTGCCAATCACAAATTGATCGGCCGCTAATGTACCGGTTGCAGCTAATGCCCTAAATACACCATTGTCCAACTGAAGTGTGTCATTGGCCACGTTATAGTCAGTAACTTTGTCTGTATGACCTTTTGTTGTAAATCTAAAAATATCATTACCTGTGCCACCGGTCAGTATATTTTTACCCGTACCGCCATCGAGCGTATCATTACCCGCTTTTCCGTTTAATTGGTTGGCAGCAGAATTTCCAATGATGATATTGGCCTTGCCATTACCTGTACCATTAATCACTGATGCGCCCGTCAACGTGAGATTTTCTACTTCAGCTGATAAAGCATATGTTACGCTGCTGCTAATTTTATCAAGGCCTCCAGAAGGCTCTTCTGTAACGACATCATCCACATTATCAACAACATAGTTATCATTACCCCAACCGCCATTCATACTATCTGCACCAGCCCCCCCAGTAAGTGCATCATCACCATCATTTCCCCAAAGAGTATCATCACCAGCACCGCCCGCAAGCTTATCATTGCTAACTCCCCCTATAAGCTCATTTGAGCCGGCATTGCCTGTTAGCGTATTACTCGCGCTAAAACTACCTAAGACGTTCTCGATGCTTAGCACAATATCGTTTCCGGAACCACCAGTGGCAATGCCGGTTAGAAGATTTACATTCACGCTGCTGGTCGCACTCGAATAATCAGCAGTATCAGAACCACCTGCACCGCCATTGAGCGTATCATCGCCATCACCCCCATTCAGCAAGTCAGGGCCATCCCCGCCATTGAGACTATCATCACCGGCATCGCCAAATAGCGTATCACTACCTCCACCGCCACTGAGTGAATCGTTGCCTGCACCCCCATTAAGCTGATTCCCGTCCCCGATTAACGTATCTGCGTATGAGCTACCAAAAATAATTTCAATGTCATTCAAAGTATCTTTCCCGGCATTGCCTGTCGCCAATCCAGATACAAGATTTACAGTCACAGCCCCTGCTGCATCCGAATAGCTGGCAATATCACCACCGCCTTTACCGCCATCTAAAAAATCATTACCAAGCCCGCCCGTCAATATGTCATCACCATCACCACCCAACAAGGTATCGTCACCTTTACCGCCATACAACTCGTTTGCGTTAAAATCATCGCCTATTAAAGTATCCGAAAATGCGCTGCCGATGATATTTTCAATATTGATTAAGGTATCATCGCCAGCTCCGCCGGTTGCAGTACCCGCAAAAAGATCTACTATGACCGCATTTGTTGCTTTTGAATAGTCAGCAGTATCACCACCAAATTTACCGCCATTATTACTGCCACCATCGAGAGCATCATTGCCTTCACCGCCATCTAATAAATCATTACCATCACCTCCATGAAGCGCATCATCCCCTAATAGACCATAGATAGAATCATCTCTGGAAGTACCGACCAATTTATCATTACCTGATGTACCGTTAATTATCATAGGATAATCCTTTTAATTTTTAAAAATTAAGCTTGTGAAAAAGACTCGACTGATTGTGATGCGATTCATATCCCAACAGCCGTTTGGAGAAGTTCACAAGCTGGGCATTTTCTCCAAATTCTTCAATTAACATCGAATTTTGATAAATACTTATCCAGCGATTTAATTTACGATCAAAGAGATGATTTTTTAAAAAGCCTTCCTGTTTGAAACCAAGCGCTAGCGTAGATCTCTGCGCATACGCATTATCTGCATAAACTCTACTGATCAGTTTATTAAATCCGATCCTATTAAATGCATAATCCAATATCATGAGCATTGCCGTTAAGGGAATGCGAGTGCCGTTGAATCTTGCCGCATTGGGAAAACCGATTAAAATTTCTGCGTGACGGTGCACCAAATGGATTTCTGCCAATGAAGCAAGGCCTATCGGTGTATATTGGATTTTTTCTTGGCTTGATGAGTCAATTGATTCAATAATCCATTGAATACTTTTGTTTTTATATATACTCCAACGATTGGAGTGATGAATATTTTTTTGCGATTTAGACTGCTGTAATGAACTTGCCGCATAGCGATTATAGTTATTCATGAAAGATTCATTAGCATAACAATCTGCCGTAAACTGATGATCGATCGGCGTGCGAGTTCTTATACGAAGTTTTTTATTCTCAATGGGTTGCATCCATAGAGGATGTAACTGAATATAAAGATATTTGATTTCAGCATCCTCCGGATTAGCTTTTAGGCCATGATCCAATACATCAAATGCTAAATCGATTTCATTGTGTAGCAAATGAATGTTGACAAGATTAATAATACTGTTGATATTTTTTGGATTTTGTTTTCCTGCTTTCTGGAAAAGAACTTTTGCATGATTTAAATCACCCAAACCGGCATGCGCTACACCCAAGCAATCCAGTAAATAGGAATTTTCTCCAACATAGTGTTGACCTCGCGTCGCAACGTCTATTGCCGTTTTAAAATTTCCAAGCTGGCAATGTGCGGTTGCTGCAATAACCCAACCCCAGGGCGACTCGGTATTCTTTAGATGAGCTTTATTGAGGTGATCAATGCATGATTTAGCCTCTCCTAATGCTAGAAAATTCCCCGCTTCCTGGATATACCCAGGAATTCGCTCATTAGTATTACTCTGATAAAGAGTGGCAGGATCCGGTAATTTGCAATTAAGATTTTTCATATTAATCAAACAAATTATTGCGTCCTGCTATGTTTTTTTCACATTGGTCGATAATCAGTTCTAAATTCTATGAATTTAATCCAAGAACAATCTTACTACGTTGATTTACAATCAAAAAGAGCTTTATTACGATATTCCAACACATTGTTATTGTATCCCTAACCAGTTGAACAAGATAGTATAATTCCTTGGAAATTAGCGATACCAGCGGCCTCTAAAAATTATGGACTTATTTTTCATCCGTCATCTGGTGAAGCCGCTCTTAATGGAAATCCTGCCGGAAAATTCAAATATTTCCGTACGAATTGAAAATCCGGATAGCGATAGAACGTATCGCGAAAAACCCCCTCACCTTGCAGGCTCGGGACACGTCATTACTAAGCTCGGCTGCCAAATAGAGTCAAGCCAATCTTGTATTCGATGACGTTCTGTTGAAAATTACTCATGGGATTCCGTCTTTGCACTTGTGTGCTTGGTTGATAAAGATTCACACCTCTATCAAACCGGGCAATCCCGCCCCTTCGCTAGACCCTGCTGTCAGGTCAAGTCTGAACGACTACAGACTAAAGAGGAACAAAATATGCCAGTCCATCCTGGGACAATCCTACAAGATCGATGTTTGCTTGATTAAGTGCATTCTCCGCAGCCACGATTCCAATTGACGCAGCTGTATAAGCACCTGAGTCGAGCAATTCTACAAAATAAGTCTCTTCAGCAGCAGATGGTTTAAAACCAACAACATTCTCATATAGCAGATCGACAACGGCAGTATGGTTTGTTGCATTTGCACCCAGTGCCACATTGATCGCCAATTGCATCAATGCTTCATAGCTCATTCCGTCATCAAGCAAACTCAATCCGATCCCGGCATAAACTTTATTTGACACAGATTCCCGACCGAATACGGCGCCCAGTATCTTGGCAGTTATGCCAGCGTTACCAGCAAGGTCAAGGGCCAGTGAAATATCAGGGAATTTAATACGTTCAATATCGACAAGGATATCCGTTCCGTCCGATCCACTATTCTTTTGTTTTATCGTCCATATCCCATCACTATTCTTCTCAACATCGTATTCAGCCGAATTATTAAGATAGATAGCCGCGTCAGTATTTTCTTTTCCGATTAAAGTGTCATCTCCTCCAAAACCAGTCAAAACATCCGCTCCTTTTCCACCCGGAATGATTTCGGCTTTGCTATGATCAACAACGAAAGGCGTTTGAAAACCTTCAAATAAGGTCATATATTGGTTTGCAGTGGTTCCATTCGCATCTTCCGCACTGAATACTGCTCCTGATAACAAATAACCTCTTAAACCTGTAGTATCGGATGATTGGCTTCCTGCTCCTAGAAGATGTGAAGCTGCTAACATTCCTGAGATTGTTATTAGATGGCCATTGAGAATCTGCCCTTCATATGCATCAAGTCCCAGAAACTTTATTCTTGCCCATAAAATGTCATGCCAGTCATAAATGATCGTTTCTTGAACTGATCCCTGATTGAAATAATCTTGCTTGCTATTTATTCCATTTTTTCCCGACCAATTGCCAATCCAATCATTTTTAAATAAATTACCGTCACTCTTATCTATACCATAGTATCCCAAGTCAAAAAGAGCAGCCTCGCCAAATTGGTATTTTCCTATAAAACCAAATGCATTTTCAGTATCATAATTTTGAACTCCGCCAGGAATACTGGATGATTCATTAAAACCCAGTACGTCAAAATAATCTTGATATGTTTTTTTAGTCGCCATTAGCTTTCGATTATTGAAAAAGTAGGGTTTCGTGAGTTTGCTCTAGATCACCATTTTTCCATCGATATAAGGTATATGCAGCTGTTTTGGATCTAGTTGCGCCGTTCGTTAAACGGATCGCAAGGTTATGATAGCCATTGTTTGTCGAGTTGTTGAGTATCAGTATGTCGTCGGAACTACTACGTGCGGTTTTATATTCAAGCTTCTCATTGTCTTTATTGAATTGAAAAATGATGAGATGGCAGCCGCCATTGCCACACATACCATGACCCGATAGATATAGAAAAACTTCTTCTATAGCGTCGTCGTTAAGATCATATCGGGCAATTTTACCCGTAGGTGGTTCTGATAAGAATTTCTCATGCGCTGTTTTCCAGCTCGACACAATTATTTCTGGCACATTTTGACTGCTTAGTAACGCATCAACTTCGTGTATACGTACTTGCTCAAATTTTAGCTTGACCGGATAGTTTGTTTCCGCAAAGATACTAGCTGCTATTAAAGCTGTAACAATCAACAAAAATACACTGAACGGCTTAAATATATTGTAAGAATATATGGGCATGTTGAAGCAATCTCCTATAACAGCCTGCAAATTTGTTTACACAACAAAACTTGGATTTATTCAAATACCGTTTTCTTGATTGGCCCCGTCAGTAATTCCGGCAGTTTAATGTGTCCAGCAAGTACAAATTGATGTGCCTGAACAGACATTTTTTGCCAAATTCTTCCAATGATCTCTATCCATTTCTGTTCATCGTATTCAGGGTGTTTAT
The DNA here is from genome assembly GCA_902826055.1 of uncultured Nitrosomonas sp. Taxonomy (GTDB): domain Bacteria; phylum Pseudomonadota; class Gammaproteobacteria; order Burkholderiales; family Nitrosomonadaceae; genus Nitrosomonas. The sequence goes on from CADEDJ010000022.1 coordinate 6,440, forward strand.
CAGCAAAATCGAGCAGGTAATATTCAAGGAAGACCAGCCCTGCAACATCTTCCAATAACTGAGTATCCGCATTAGTCCTCAGCGATTTTTTGCCAACCGCTTGGACTACACGTGCGATGAATTCATTTTCATATCCTACCTTAGCCAGCAAATCTGCAATAGTGTCGGCATGAAATTTGTTTAACTCAGCACGCCATCGATGATAGCCCTGACGATTCATTGGATAATTACTCCGTGGTGATTTCCAGCGCTGGATGTGTTGCGCGCTCACTGCCAGTTTCATCGCGTCATCGGCTTCGGGCGCAAAACGTTCCAGCATCTTTGACATGCGCCGTGAGTAAAGCAGCTCTTTAGGCCAGTCTTTTCCATCACTTGTTTCACGGTTTGGATCTTCACTATTCGCCGCATCGATTAGCACTTTTGCTTTGTCGAAACATAGATTGGTCATATTGAAAATGAATTGGTTTAGCCATTAGCGCCAAAGCGCATTGGAGGAAATTATAATCGAAACAATCGCTTTCATATCCCACTTTTCAGAGCGTATTTGTCAGTTACTATTACGCTATTCAGTCATGTCAAACAAGCTGAGGGCAATCATGCCTGCATGACTTAACGATAATCGGGAGAAAATTTTATGAAACGACGCACCTTGTTACAAACACTCGCGATAGCCAGCGTGTTGCCGCTGCTCTCCGCTTGTTGGCGCACTCCTGCGGTTGGTGAACCTGCCAGTCCTATTAGTCCGCTCAAAAAATCCAATAAAGAATGGCGCGAACTGCTATCACCCAGGGCCTACCAAATACTATTTGAAGAAGCAACCGAGCGCCCGGAATCCAGTAATCTGGTTTATGAGGATCGTGAAGGCACTTTTATATGCGCCGCTTGTTATTTGCCACTGTTTGACAGCGCGCATAAATACGAGAGCTGGACCGGCTGGCCAAGTTTTACCCAGCCGATTGCCGGGCATGTAGGTACCAAAATCGATTTCAAGATGATCAAGCCGCGCGTGGAATATCACTGCGCGCGCTGTGGCGGCCATCAAGGCCATGTATTCAACGATGGCCCGCCGCCACGCGGGGAACGCTGGTGCAATAATGGCATTGCGCTAAAATTTGTGCCCAAAAACGAACCGCTGCCAGCGCTCAGAAGCTAAGAATTCCCAAGTAATACTCACCTGTCATTCTGTATGTATTAAGAAAGCGCGGGGGCAATTGATTCCATAAAAACGCCCGCCAGATCCATGCATGACACACCTATTGCCATTCAGCCATTATTCAGCCTAAAGCTTGCATAGTAAATGCCATAGACCTGACAAGAATTAAATCTTGCATCAGGCATAAGGTGAAAGCCGCAAGAAATCACTTTATTAACCCATTTACTCATTGATGCAGGAGAGTGATCATGAATGCAAAAAAAGTTTTTATACTTGTTGGTATCCTGGCAAGCTTGCTACTTGGCGGATGCGTTGCCACGCCTTACTATGGCAATGCCGGATATTACCGGAGCGGCATTTACGGTTACGGGTATCAGCCTCCTTATTACGGCAGCCAAAGTTATATTGGCACTTATACCAGACAACCTTATATTGGTGGATATATCCGCTTCAATGGAGGGCACAGGCACTTTCTTGGCGGACATCGGCACGGCGGTCATAGTCATGGGCATTTTGGTTGGCGAGGCGGCCACAGAGGGCATCGGTGGTAATCGGCATCGAATAAGCTATTGATGGGTAATCCGATAAGATAACATTTTCTTGATTCTGATATGAAAGATGACTACTGGATAAATCGCTGGGAGCAAGGTGAAATTGGTTTTCATCAGACCGACATCAATCCCTATTTGCGTCAATTCTGGCAAGAATTAAAGCTGGCGGCAGATGCTTCAGTACTGGTGCCACTGTGCGGTAAAAGCAGCGATATGCTGTGGTTACGGGAACAAAGCCATCGTGTGCTGGGGGTGGAGCTCAGTGCTCTTGCAGTGCGGGCGTTTTTTGTTGAACACATGCTTACTCCCGTTCATTTTCAGTATGAAAGGTTCCAGTGCTATACGGCGGATGGCCTTAGCATAATGCAAGGCAATTTATTTGATTTGCGCAAAGAAGAACTTGCGAGCGTTAATGCCGTATACGATCGCGCTGCATTGGTAGCATTGCCACCGGAAATGCGCATACGCTATGTTTCGCACTTATTGCGTACCCTGCCAGCCCAAACACAAATTTTACTGATTACGCTAGATTACCCCCACACTGAGATGGCGGGACCGCCGTTTTCTGTGTCTCCGGATGAAGTGGAAGCGCTGTATCGGGATTGCACTGAAATAAGAGTGCTGGTTCAAGTGGATGTCCTGGAAGAAAATCCCCGTTTTAAACAACGGGGATTAAGCCGATTGCGGGAAAATGTCTTTCTGATAACACTGTAATCCGCACGTTAGAATATTGCACTGCTTGGAATATTGGATATTATACTTGTGATAAAAGTAGAGCCGTTCATTATGTTATTTACCGCTCTTTTTTATACCGTAATATTCCGCAATCAGGGCAAGCAAATTGGCAACAGCATGAATATTCCTGGCGCCTGTAAAATATCGGCCATTTTCGATCATATCACCCCACAGAAATGCGCCAAATCCGCCGATCTTGTCGGATAATTGCAATGCCCATGCGTAAAATTCCATTTGCTTCAAAACGGTATCGACATCGTCAAAGTGTCCGTCCGCAAGAAATGTTCCCGGCACTAAGAATAATTTACGATTGATTGCATGACGGGATTCCATTGTCTGCATGACTTCCCATACCCAGGTTGCATAATCCGCTTGATGACGGTAGCCATCGTCTTGCGATCCGCAGAATTCGATGTCGCCGTAACAATCAAAACCAAGGTATTCGGTATCGTCCAGCATGATCACGTTGTCATTCGGATGCGTTCTCTTTTGGATGGCTAATTCAGCCCATGCTTCGATATGCATGACTCCCGACCCTGGAAACCGTTTGCGCAATTTTTGACCTGCCTTACGCAATGCGTCTAATGTCTGGATATATTGATTGGAAATGTCAGTACAGGCGGCAACTTTGTTTCTTTGCTGACATTCTCCCCGTATCGTCCATAAGGGTTCATCCATCAGAAATAAAATTTCTTGATTATTGGCATTAGATTTTTCTATTGCACGAATAATTTTTTTAACGCTATGATGATATAAGCCTTTTTCCTTGTTGAGTAACAAGTGATTAATTCTAATAACCGGAAGCAGACCATTTTTATTGGCATCAAGGTATTCCGTAATTTCTTCGGCGGTTTGCGGTGAAAACCCAAAGGCGTTGCTATGGGAATGGATTTCATCGATTTGTGAACTGTCCGTCAAATAAATCCCGAAAATTTTTTGACTTCGGTTGGTATCAAAATAATCAGCAACTGACATTTCTGCAACCAACAAGAGTATCACGCTCATGATAACTCGTTTGCCCATCATAGCTCCTTCATCGGTTAATAACAAAGTTTGTGATGGCGCAAATAGTATAGTCCAAGCAAAAAACAGTCTGTGAGTTATCTCACAGTAAAAGCTATTTAAAAATCACAGCTTAGACTAGCGCGACTCGCGCGAAAATTGAAATGTGATGATTTTGGTTAATCAGGCCATGACAGACTTTTCTTTAAATATGGCGATATTAACGATCATTGAAAATTTAAGAGGAAGAAATATAAGCTCATAATTTTTGTAATTCGATTGCTGCTTTCCTACTTCCGATCACTCTGGACAAGCAAACTTGAACTACAAGCTTTTAGGTTCAATGCTTATACTATATATAGCTTCGCATTTGACATAGACACAAAGGGTGTGTTCGAATAGTGCAGATAGGTCAAATGGCGTTACGTGCACGATAACGAATTGTAGCAAAGAGCATATAAAATAATACAAATCAAATGGATAGTTACAATTCAACGGTAATGGCACATCTTCCGCAAAAGCAAAAATCGGCAACGCGTAATCTTCTCGATGATTGATGCAGGCATTTTCGAAAAAGATATACTGGTGGTTGATCGATCGCGTATTGCACAAATGGGAGATATTGTCCTTGCTGTTTTGGATGGAGAATTCACAGTCAAGACTTTAAATCAATCCGCAGCGGGAATACGTTTGATTTCGGCTAACAAAAACTATGCAGTTATTCAAATTAAAGAAAACCAAGTATTCGAGATCTGGGGTGTAGTTACAAACTCTACGCGTAAATTCAAATGACACGTTCTATTGCACTTATCGATTGCAACAATTTTTATGTCAGTTGTGAACGCGTATTCAATCCGCAATTAGAAGGCAAAGCAGTTGTGGTTTTGTCCAATAATGACGGGTGTGTCGTGGCTAGAAGCAATGAGGTAAAAACACAGGGTGTTAGAATGGGGCAACCGTGGTTTCAATTAAAGAATGTGGCGAAACAACACGGAATAGTGGCATATTCATCGAACTATGCACTATATGCTGATATGAGCAATCGTGTCATGAGCATGCTGGCGGCGTTTAGTCCAGATATAGAAATATATTCTATTGATGAATGTTTTCTTGATTTTTCTGGATTCAAAACACAAGATCTAACGCTCTACAGCCAGCACCTCCGCCAGAAAATAAAGCAATGGATTGGCCTGCCAGTTTGCGTCGGAATCGGGGCAACCAAAACATTGGCAAAACTTGCCAATTATCTTGCCAAGAATAATCCAGAATTCAATGGAGTATGTGATTTTAATGTCATGATGCCGCAACAACAAAACAATTGGTGCAGCCGGATTGCAGTTAGTGAAATATGGGGAATTGGTAGAAATCTTGCGCCAAAACTTCATCAACAAGGAATTTATACTGTCTTGGATCTCAAGCAAGCTAACCCCGCTTCGATGCGCTCCAGATTTTCTGTCATCATGGAAAAAACCATACGTGAAATAAATGGTATTGTTTGTATTGAACTTGAAGAAATGGCAACTGCCAAGAAACAGATTGTCAGCTCGCGCTCCTTTGGTGCGCCTGTTTCTGATCTAGCAAGTCTGGAACAGGCTGTTTCTCTCTATGTTAACCGCGCCGTAGAAAAATTGCGGCGTCAGCAATCTTATGCAAGCACCTTATTTGTTTCAATTCGCACCAGCCCGTTTAATAAAAAAGCAGCATATTATAAAAATGGCTTGACTATTCCTCTGCCAATGCAGACTGACGATATCAGGCTGCTGACCAAAGCCGCTTTGTGGGGGCTACGCAAAATCTATCGCAGTGGTTACAAATACCAGAAAGCTGGCGTAGTACTATCTGAATTGGTTTCTGCTAATAATCGACAATCTGATCTCTTTGACTCAAAATTAAGCAGTTGCCAATCTGACAAATTGATGAATATCATCGGTCAAATCAACGCCGTCATGGGCAAAGGTACACTAAAGCTTGCATCTGAAGGTTACAAGCAGCCATGGAAGTTAAGACAGGGTAATAAAAGTCCTAGCTATACTACGAATTGGAATGAGTTGATTCATGTTACAAAATAACTTCGAATACAAGTTATTCTTACAATCGGATAATTACAAATCGCACTTTTTATATGAATATGGCAACTTAGATTCCAAGAATGGTTACTATCCGATATTAATCCACTAATAAACCTATCCACGTAATTAACTTTGTTTAAAATGACTCCCTTTAAAAACATAATAAAAAAAATAACGCTCGCTTTAGCGTTAGTTCTCACAAGTACTGACATAATCGCTGAATGGACTCCACTGGGTGAAAGTGATAAGAAGGGGGGATATACAGTTTATGCAGACTTAGCCTCCATCCGCAAAGCCAGTAATAGGGTTAAGATGTGGATTCTGCTTGATTATAAAAATGAGCAAAAAGCTGCTGGTGTGAATTTTCTGTCTGAGAAAATTCGACGTGAATTTGATTGTGAAGAAGAGCAGATGAGGACTCTTGCTTTCTCATTATTCAGTTGGAATATGGAAAAAGGAGATCTTATCCGCTCGTATAGTCAGCCTCAGAGATGGGAGAAAATCCAACCAGGAAGTATCGATGAAATTGAATGGAAACAAGCTTGCAAAACATAAGTTAAGATTTTGAGAGAGTCGCAGAAGCTCGGGAGGTCTGCAGGGTATTCAGAATTCTGTGTCAGTTTGTAAATCGCGCTAACACGCTTTATTTGACTCGACCGCTTCACCCGCTAACCAATCGACATAGCCGTGTCATACGCTAACGTTTCAGATCGGCCATAAACGCTTTCTAATTTTAGGCGCCGCCGTTATTGAGGCCTGTCAGTACGAAACACCAGAATCAGATACCTTCGCTGTCCGACATACACTTACAACAGTCCCGGAATTTCTAATACTTCCGATTACCAGACTTGCGGCCAGTGAAAAACCTATTGATTTATGTTCCTACTCTAACATGGTTTTTAGGTATCAATCACTGACTACAGTGCTTCAAATATACCCGCTGCTCCCATCCCGCTACCAATGCACATAGTTACCATGCCATATTTCTGTTGATGACGCCTTAATCCATGCATCAAAGTTGCAACTCGAATTGACCCTGTTGCACCTAAAGGATGTCCCAACGCAATCGCACCGCCGAGAGGATTCACTTTAGTGCGATCCAATCCCAAGTCACGGATTACAGCAAGGCTCTGCGCGGCAAATGCTTCATTCAATTCGATCCAGTCCAAATCATCTTGCTTTATACCAGTCTGCGCCAATACTTTGGGTATTGCCTTGATGGGACCGATTCCCATAATTTCGGGCGGCACGCCTGCTACAGAAAACCCAACGAATCTTCCCAATGGTGACAAATTGAAACGTTTCATCGCAGCCTCACTCATCAACACCACCGCACCCGCACCATCGGACATTTGTGAGCTATTACCGGCGGTCACCGATCCTTTGGCTGCAAATACGGGTTTCAATTTCGCCAAAGCATCCAGGCTGGTATCCGCACGTGGACCTTCGTCAGTACCTCTAACGACATTCTCTTCGTGTACAGTATGCGTAGCCAAATCCGGCTGTTTCTCTTCAACGGTATAAGGCGCGATTTCGTCTTTAAATTCTCCTGTTTCGATAGCTTTTAATGCACGCCTGTGGCTGTTCAACGCAAATTCATCCTGGTCTTCGCGGGAAACATGCCACTGCTCCGCGACTTTCTCAGCGGTCATTCCCATGCCGTAAGCAATTGCGGCGCTCTCTTCATGCTCGAACATGGCGGGATTCATCGCAACCTTATTTCCCATCATCGGTATCATGCTCATGCTTTCGGTGCCTCCGGCAATAATGACATCCGCTTCACCCAATCGAATACGATCCGCAGCCATAGCAACCGTTTGCAAGCCAGAAGCGCAAAAGCGATTCACTGTCATTCCAGGAACACTGTCTGGCAACCCTGCCAATAACAGGGCAACACGCGCAACATTGATACCTTGCTCCGCTTCGGGCATGGCACAACCGACAATCACATCATCAATCGCTGCCGGATCGAGCCCCTCGCATCGCTTCATCACCGCGTGCAGTACATGCACCAGCATGTCGTCAGGCCGCACGTTTTTAAACATGCCTCGCGGCGCCTTGCCGACCGGTGTACGTACAGCAGCTACAATATAGGCTTCTTGAGTTTGCTTAGTCATTGATTTCTCCATCGATCGTCACTATCAGTTTCTCAGAGGTTTACCGGTTTTCAGCGTATATTCGATACGCGCCTGAGTTTTCTCGGTTGCCAGTAATTCCATAAAGGCTGCACGTTCCAGTTCCAGAAACCAGTCTTCATCAACCATGCTGCCAGGCGTTAAATCACCCCCACACATCACATGTGCTACTTTATTGCCGATCAAGTAATCGTGCTCGGAAATAAAACCACCCTCACGCAAATTGACTAACTGACTTTGGATTGTCGCAATACCAGTATTACCCGCTACCGGAATTTCCCGTACACGTAATGGCGGACGATAACCCGCGTCAGCTAATGCAAGCGCCTGCGCCTTTGCAACATACAGCAATTCAAAGCGATGCATCACGACAGTATCAGCGCGGCGCAAATAGCCCAATTCTTTTGCTTGCTCGGCACTTTTTGCCAATTCCGCCATCGCGACTGTCTGGAAATAATATTTCAATTGTGGAAAAGGATCGTTATCTTTAGCAGCCTGTGCTGCACGCAACGCGAATTCCTTACACCCGCCACCGGCTGGCAACAATCCAACACCTGTCTCCACTAAGCCGATATAGCTTTCCAGCGTTGCTACAGCCCGATCGCAATGCATGACAAACTCGCAGCCTCCCCCCAGCGCCAGACCATCCACTGCCGCCACAGTCGGAATCATCGAATAACGCAGCGCCTGTGAAGTTTGTTGGAACTGTTTGATCATTTCATTGACTTCCGCCAACTTCTTGGCCATCAGCACATCAGCAAAATCCAATTCACGTGCAACTTGAAGCACGGTAGCTTGCGCCGATTTTTTAAATTTCTTCAGAAACAACTGAAACGCTGACGGCGGTTCTGGCGGCGGTAATGGTTCACTACCGGGTTTTGCATCCGATTTAGGTTTCTCTGTGGCTTTTTGTAAATTAGCACCTGCAGAAAATGGTGGCTCCGTTTGCCAAACCACCAAAGCACGCCAGTTTTTCTCAGCCTCCTTAATTGCTTGCTGTGTGCCTTCTAGTACATCAATTCCGATCGTATGCATTTTGCTTTTAAAACTCAGAATGGCAATTTGATCACCGGTATGCCATAACCTTACGGCATCCGTTTCAAAAATAGTTTCTCCGTAAGTAATTGCTTCACCAATCAACCGGTCAGGAAATAACTGCCGCCGATACACCGGCAACTTTGAACGTTGTTGCAGCTTTCCCGTAACTGGTGCAAAGGAACCTTGTGCAGTATGCACACCTTGTGCACCACTTTCGGCTATTGCCATAACCCATTGAGGCAGAGGCGCTTGGCTCATGCTTTTTCCGGCTGCAATATCCTCATTAATCCAGTTAGTAATCTGTTTCCAGCCGGCTGCCTGCCAGATCTCAAAAGGCCCTTGATTCCAGCCAAACCCCCAACGGACCGCCAGATCCAGATCACGCGCGTTATCCGCAATTGCTTCCAGTTGCACTGCACAATAGTGAAACAAGTCACGAAAAATCGACCATAGAAATTGTGCTTGCGGCTGATCACTATTGCGTAATGCAGCAAATTTCTCAACAGGATTACTGTATTTCAGCAAACGCTTAAGGTCTTCATCCACTTCTGCACCAGATCGACGATATGTCTGTGTCGTCATATCGAACACTTGGATCTCATTGTTGATTTTCTGATATACCCCGCGTTTAACTTTCTCACCCAGTGCACCGGACTGAATCAAACCTTGTAACCAATCCGGCGCAGCAAAATAGGTATGCCACGCGTCATCCGGTAATGTATCGCGCATCGTGTTGATGACATGTGCCAGAGTATCCAGGCCAACCACATCGGCGGTGCGAAACGTGGCGCTTTTGGGACGACCAATCAGAGATCCAGTCAGCGCATCAACAAGATCAAAACCAAAATCAAATACCCGTCCATGATGCATGGTGGCCAGTAAGGAAAATACGCCAATGCGATTGGCAATGAAATTGGGTGTATCTTTGGCGCGAATAACTCCCTTGCCGAGATAGGTGACCAGAAATGCTTCCAGATCATCGAGCATCGCCGCATCACTGGTCTGGCAAGGAATGAGCTCAACAAGGTGCATGTAGCGCGGCGGATTGAAAAAATGAATACCGCAAAAACGATGGCGTAAACTTTCCGGAAATGCTTCAGCGAGTTGATTGATCGACAATCCCGAAGTGTTACTAGCAAAAATCGTGTGCTCGCCCAAAAATGGCGCAACTTTGACGTACAAATCGCGTTTCCAATCCATGCGTTCGGCAATGGCTTCGATTACCAGATCGCAGTCTTTGAGTTTTACCAGATGTTGATCGTAATTAGCAGGTTGAATACAGGCGGCCTTGGTTTTAACCGACAAAGGTGCGGGTTCTTGTTTTTTAAGTTTCTCCACCGCCTTAATCACATTGGCATTAGGATTACCGGCATCACCCGGTAATTCAAACAACAAGGTTTCGATATTAGCATTGACCAGATGCGCCGCAATCTGCGCTCCCATCACACCAGCCCCCAATACCGCCGCTTTGCGCACTATAAAACGTTGATCACTCAATTGCACCTCCTGCTTGATCCGGTTATTGATAAGTCTTTTTCACTGACTGTGTCCGAAAGAGTACAAGCATGAACGCCAAAGCGCAAGCTTGTTTATCAAGCCAATACAAATATAGTCCAAAAGGCACTTCAAACTTGAATCCGCCAAATATTTCTTGAAAGAAATGTGAGAATTCTCACAACATACTATAAATTCTTCTGCTAAATTTGATGCATTCAATATGTAAGAAGCATAAATTAATCTTAAGTATTGATTATGATCTTTTGAATTGAAAAACTTTTCTAAGATGCCATGCCGTTTTTCTACAACCTATTGAAACCCTGACCAAAAGTGACAATAAAAGAATATAACTTTAGTAATAAATTAAACTTTGGAGACTATCATGATGAAATCAAGATATATTTCTAATCCACATCCTATCGGATTTAAATTGCTTCTTCCATTATTACTGTTCGCAATTATGACAGCAGCCTGTACAACAAATAGAGGATATTTCGGGGTAGGCAATCCTACCGTGTTAAATAATGAAAAAACCAGACTGAGTCTCAGTAATCAACAAAAAGAAGTTATCAATACAACACGCCTTGAGGCGATTGATCCTTTTGCTATAAATCAGACGTATTTACTCGCATCAAACATAGAAAAGAAAGGCTCCGTAACTATTATCACACCGGCACCGGGTGCTGCTAAAGCCCCAGTACCTAAGAACGATTTAGCTACGCCATCGGCGCCTTCAGACCCTACGCCAATTATAACTATTGCCGGACCTGAAAAATATTCAGGCCTGGTAGTTGATGGGTTTACAAGCCTGGAATCATATTCCGCGCATAAAATAAATTCCTCCGAAAAGCTTGATCCCAACATGATGGGTATAGAGACACACGATCAAATTTATAAAATAAAATTTGATTTATGGATCGAGCCAGTCCGTCAAAACTACACAAGCTATATTTGGCGCTGGTTACCGGCAATTTTTTCTGAACACGGCTTTCGAAATTACACAAAAGATTATCATGCAGAAATCAATTTCCACCTAGGTTGCTCAAAATCAGAAAATAAACCAGTACTAGAAAAAACATCAACACCAGAAAATACACCAACGCCAATAAACACATCAGAAAATAACGAGGATTGCCCGTTCAAAGTTGTTTTAGTCCAGCCTACCCATGAAGGTATTAATTCCTTTAATATGGCCCTTCAACAAGAAACTTCCCAATTTGCATTATTTGGGTCTTGGCTTGGTAGCGCAGCAGGAATAGATTTGTCTGAGAGGCATAAAGAACAGTTAGTCCAACAACGTAAGGATCCGGTTTTACGCGGGATTATCGATTCGAAAGCGGATTTTCGTTTTTTAGTTTCACCTCGTATACATGTTGAGCAGCGAACCTTCCGCATTCCTTTTCTCATGAGCCGCTATTCTATTGAACGAGGACTAGAATCAGGGCCCTATACCGTATCCGCCTATATTTTAGTTAAGCCAGAAGTTAAATTACCTGTATTAAAAGTATCTATCCGTGGCGACTATAAATTATTGGGCAGCGCAGCCAGATCTGATATTGAAGATAGAGCTCCAATATACCCAATACGCGAGAAATATACCAAGAAAGAAGGGTTAGGACCAGAAAGGCTTTTCATCCATCACGATATATCTTTAGATAGAATTTGAGAGCAAGAACGGCATAATTTACTGCAATCGAATCCATTATTTTTGGAATGGGTCAATTGGTTGAATGATCGTTAATTGTTGGAATAATTACTGATAATCGAGCTTTCCTCAAATTTTTTATGACAATTTTATTGCACAAGCACTCTACAAGATATTTTTTAATGATGATTTTTACAAAAGTATTTGTAATTCACTGCTTTTTCTGGTTCTGTTTTTGCATTAACAATGTAAAGGCTGCACCTGTTATAACCTGGGATTTTAAAGAGGGATCATCTAATTTCAGTTTCTTGCACGAAAAGTTAACGATACTTTTTCCGAGCAATAACGAATCATCACATGTGCACTTGGAGAAAATATTGAGTGATGAAAAATCTAAGGATTATCAAGAATATACAAAAACCTTGGAATATATTGTTCAAAATAATTGGATAACAGAATGGGATGATTACAAGAATGAATACAGGAGTAATTATGGCACAGCATGTGAGAATGATCGTCCTGCCGCATTTTGCCAGGAGATTACATTTAGCATTGCAAACTTCTATGCTAAAAATTGTTTATGGTCTGTCGACGGTAAAGCTCCTGTAAGCGCCTTATGTAAAAAATTTTCGGCTAACATTCCAATTGATAAAAACATAATAATTCGAGTCCATCCAATAGATAGACCAGCCGATACAATTGAAACAACTGTTCATGTTAAAGGTAAGGTAATAATTGCATTAGGAGATTCATTTGCTTCCGGGGAAGGGAATCCTGATCGTCCAGCGAAACATGATGATAATATTTCGAAAATTGGTAGTGGGTATAACTTCTACTTATCCCGTGGTAAAAATTGGCAATCTTCTTTGCAGAGTGGCCCGCTATGGCTAGATCGTACTTGCCATCGATCAATGCTTTCGCATCAATTCTTGGTAGCGCTAAGATATGCCGCCGAGAATCCAAAACAAAGAGTAGTTTTTGCATCTTTTAGTTGTTCTGGAGCGGAGATTGTCAGGGGATTACTACAACCTCAGTTGAGCTTACCTTATAAAAATACCAGTGAAAAATTACCTCTGTCTCAGATTGATAGCGCAGTGAATTTTCTGTGTAGTGATACGAGAGAGGAATCGAAGGGGGAAAATGATTTCAGGATAGTGTGTAATGACCCTGATAATCCTACTAAATTTAGAAAACCTGACTTAATTCTTTTATCGATCGGAGGTAACGATGCCGGCTTTGGCCCTTTAATAGCCAATACTTTTTCACCTAAACTGCCACTCCCGCTTTTTCTTTTTTTACCGGTCAAACTTACTTTTCCTTATTTTGATATCTTCCAAGGGTCGATGCAGCTTGCTGGAAAATACAAAACTCCTGATCAAGCAGAAGAAATTATAAAAAATAAGCTTGAAGGATTATATAAGAAACTGAATGAAGAGCTAAAAGAAAGATTTCTTGTGGATCATCATCAACCTGGAATTATTCAAACAAATTATCCTGATCTTCTTAAGAGTTGCGATCAGGATTGGAATCGCATGGGCAATCTCGGTCTCCAGATAATTGATAAGGATCTGGAAAATTTGGGAACGCGCTTAACGAGACCATTTAGAGATTACGAATGGTTCTTTCCTCCATTTGTTGAAGAATGGTTTAATACAATGGATTTATCAATTTCAGAAAGAGAAGCAAAAAAACTACGAGAAAAAGTAATTACCAAACTCCAAGAAGCAGTAATAGCGAATGAAAAATATAAGTGGAAAATCGCTGAAATAGATGAAAAAGTTATAAAAGAGCATGACTTGTGCTCATTGGATGAAGTTGGTAAAACAAAAACAGATGATTCCGAAAAAATCTTTAAGACATTTAGAGTTCCGTATCGCGATCATGAAGGAGCTAAAACTGAATGGCTCAATGATTTTAAGCCATCGGAATGGAGTAAAAATCCTTATTCTTTTAAGCGCCAGCGTTGGTTCAATACGATTGACGACTCAATAATGAAATTAGCAACACGAATTTGCCCTGAACATTGGCAAAATGGAAAAGATGTATGTAATGAAATGCTAATGGGGGCTATGCATCCAACCTTAGCTTATCATGCTACTCTCGCGGATGTTATTTATTCCACTGCAAAAGATATTTTGGAAAAATAGAAAATCCTATTGATTGCAGTAGTTGCAACCCGAACTCCGATTGACGAAGCGTCCTTTGGATCAAATTCAGCTGTTCAATGTATGTAGTAATTCTAGCTTGATATTTTTGTAAAATGTAGCCAATCATTAACTCCAGACAGCAGCAAGCTGCTCGGCGTCAAAACCGACAGTTACACGCTTTCCATCGGTAATCAGCGGTCTTTTGATCAGGCGACCGTTACTTGCCAGCAAAGCCACTATCTCACGATGAGATAACGCCGGTAATCGCTGCTTGATTTTTAGTTCTCGGTACTGCACGCCACTGGTATTGAAAAACTTGTGCAATGGAACATCGGCACGCGCAACAATGGCAGTTAATTCTTCACCACAGGGCGGATTTTCGGTGATATCTATAAATTCATAATTAATTCCGGTTTGTTGCAAGAATTGTTCCGCTTTACGGCAGGTACTGCATTTTTTATAACCATAGAATTTGAGCATAAGCTTCACTTAATTAAAAGTTGATTGGTTTTAAAATCTACTCTCCACCCTTAGGTCCCCAGAAAACCACCCACGTGGAGAAATCCGCTGAGAAATTTTCAAAACGATGTTCAACATGAGCCGCCACAAAAAATACCATACCCGGTTTGAATGGATGACGTTCCCCAGCTACCACAAAGTCGCCGTGACCGGAATGAATAAAATACAATTCATCTTGATCGTGCGGTGTTTGGATATCAGTGTCCTTAGGCGCGTACACTTCAACCGACATGGAACCATGCGCAAATGCTTGCACGAATGGCTCTCCCCTCGGCCATTCCTCACTTACTTTGCCTGGTATGCGTTGCATCAAATCTGATAGCGTTGCTTTCATTGTCCCTCTCACACATATGCTATTAAAAGTAATTTTTTCATTTTGTTTCCAAACTAAGTATAAGTGAAGTCGATAGTTGGCGGCAATTTCTACGGCCTTGACGAAGATCTGGGATAAAAACCAAAATACTAGAGATTAGTTTCAGCGGCAGTACGACGACTCAAACCAGACAGATTCATTTCTAGATGGTGCCGAAACAGTGGAAATACACTGAATGTTCGAAGCAAAACATTCCTCACTAATCGCTTGGATAAGCCCTTCATGATCGCCATCTGTGTTAATTGTTCAGCAAGTTGAAGAACTTGCTGAGCGGCTGGCCGTCGTAATATTTCATACTGATCGAGATAGCTATCATCTTTGTGCCTCAAAATCGCATGGCTTAAAATACGACCCAGTATGCATGCATCTATCAGGCCTGTATTCATTCCCTGCCCCCCTGCTGGACTATGCACATGTGCAGCATCACCCACGAGAAAGAAATGCCTGCGACGATACTGATTCGCCACACGATGATGTAAACGGAAGTGTGAACTCCAATGCACGTATGTCACTTTACTCGCGGCATAAGTTGGTCCACGCATATCCAATAGTGCTTGCACATCAGTCATTGCAAGCTGCATTGGAACACTGTCAAGAGTCGCCACAATCCGATATCTACCTGACGGTAACGGCGCCACAACCAGTAAACCAGCCGGCGAAAAAAACTGTATAACCTCGTCACTGCCATAACTCCAGTTCATATCCACATCTGCCAGAATAAATGACTGTTCATGACTACCGCCGGCAAATTCAATTCCAACCGTCTCTCGCACCAAACTATGCATACCATCAGCGCCGATCACATAGCGCGCGTTAATAACTTGCTTACCTTGGCCCGTTGCGATGGAAGCATGAATTCCTCCACTTGTTTCGACAAGCTTTTCAACAGTACAACCCCAACGAACGGCACCGCCGAGATCAGTAAGTGCTTCGTTGAGAATTCTCTCTGTGCTGTCTTGAGGTAACATTAACAAAAAATTGTAACGTGTAGGAAGTGAATCAAAATGCAATCGTACTAAAACATGATCACGGTCACGAATACTGAATTTAGAAAGTTTCAGACCCTCTTGCACGAGCCGATCGGACACGTTGATCGACTCCAGGATTTCTAAAGTGTGTGCATGGATTACCGCAGCACGTGAGGTATTTTGGCCAATCACAAGCTTATCAACGATCATCGTATTAATACCAGAACGCATCAGCGCAATGGCTAAAGCTAAACCTGTCGGCCCCGCTCCCACAATCAAAACATCAGTATCTTCTGTAGCTGTCTTAATAGTCATCTCCATAAGAAATACCTCCTGTTTAATTAGACAATACTAAATGCATGTATGTTTTCTATGATCAGAATCTACTCCAAAATGATTGACAATTTCCGTCATTCGGCAAAATGGCTTTTTTGCACATGCCTTTTCTCATTCAAGGAAGACGCGCGGCCATTAATCCACTGCTCAATTTTCCTCAAAAGCTCGCTACGTACAGGTTCTTTCAAAAACAGATGCTGGTGATAAGGCACATTATGTAACGCGAGAATTTCATTATCGGGATTGCGTTTTAAAGTAGCCCGTGCAAAATCCACGCTACCCCACGAAGGAGTAATCGGATCATGCTCCGAATAAACCAAGTAATAGGGAATTGCAAATTGATTCATTTTGCGACGAAAAGAGACAATTTCTTCTTCGATACCTTTTACAAATCGTAATAACGTGCGACGAACTATCCAGCTATCGGCACGTAGACGTGCTTTTTCTTCTTCACTATCGGTCAGGTAATTTTTCACCCATTCTGGTGAGATCGGTGTTAGAAAGCTTCGCAAAACCGGCCAGGACAATACTTCGAACAAACCATCCAAAACCGGTACCGTTATTAATGACAGTAACTGATTGAATAGCAACAATGGCAAAGCCTCATTCTGAGGATTCAAAAAATGCGTTTCCGCATGAAATGACAATTTGATCAACGGATTTGTCAGCCAGCCACGCCAACCCGGCGGCTCACTCACAGCAAATGCTGGCGCCAGCAAAACAATACCCTGCACACGTTTCGCCAACTCGTCATCCTTCCGATGCTGTACCCAATAAGAAGCAGTCACCAAAGCCCCTAAACTGTGTGAAATAATAAATACCGGCCGCCCCGGCTCTCCCCGTGCATCGCAAAGTAAAATCAGTTGCCTGAGCGCTCGATCCAAATCCCTCCGTAGCGGCTGCAAATTCTTCAATGCGGATTGCGCCAAATAAGCATCACTCACTTCCACCTTGTTTGAACCACCAGCTAATGCCACATCTGCTTGGCGCAATACTGAATTGGACAGGCCATGCGCATAATAGTCAAAACCCGCAACGATAAAATTCCGGGAAAAAAATCGAGCGATCTCTCCATAGCGCCCGATATGTTCATTCATACCGTGAACCAATAATAAGCAAGCTTGCGCCCGGGTGAATTCCGATGGCGACAGTACACGTAAAATTAGAGATTCATTACCATCAGATGGATTAATACGAACTTCTTCGCCCCAGCGAGGATACGGTTGACTGATAAATTGCTGGTGTACACAACCGGAGAGCAACACGAGCACAACGCGCATTGCTACAAAAACCACTTTGGACCATATACTCTTCAATATCATTTCATTATCAGGCATCCTGAATGCCTTGATGAGCTTTTATGATTGATATTATTATAACCCTCTCGTGATTCAGCAAAAATCCAGAGCCTAAAAAGTTTTCAGCCTCAAACTATTCGGCAGCAAAACTCGCGTAACTCAGTAAGAATACCGCAGTTAAAAGCTCAACGAGCAAACTCAACAATGGATTTGACTTAATGAGTGGCCACATGCAAAAGCACGGAGTATCAGAGAAGTTTGATCTAACGAAGTAAGATCTTTGCAAGGACCAAGGCCGATTGATGGAGTGTAAGCATTTTTATCATTAATTCGACCGGAAATACGCATCCATTTTAACCTTTCCGATCGATTCAAACAGCATAAAATGCTGCTATTTGTGATTAATATCAAATGCTTGAATATATTTCAGGGATGACTAATTACAATGAGAAGAAATTGACGTTTTATGCCTAAAAAGGTATAGTGCGCCTTTTTCGGGGTGTAGCGTAGTCTGGTAGCGCGCCTGGTTTGGGACCAGGATGTCGGGAGTTCAAATCTCTCCACCCCGACCAATTTTAGCCCTGATATTTAGAGCAAACCCGACTTGGTGCCCGTAGCTCAATCGGATAGAGCACCAGCCTTCTAAGCTGGGGGTTACAGGTTCGATTCCTGTCGGGCACGCCATGAAAGCAACGACTTGTTGTCTATAGACTGAATTGCTTATCAAATTCAAAAATACCGTATTCTTTGCACTTGTGGTGGCTGTAGCTCAGCTGGTAGAGCCCCGGATTGTGATTCCGGTTGTCGTGGGTTCGAGTCCCATCAGCCACCCCATTCTCTTTTAAAAACCATAAAATCCACGCGTGACATTAGCTTTTCAAAAATATATCATCAAACAATTTACCTATCAGCTAAGCTAAGCCATCCTTTTTATGAGTCAGGAAATTTATCATGAATCACAATCTATTTAATAGCCTGTGTGAATTATCAATTGCGCCAGGAAGAAGTGCAAAATATTATTCGCTTCCTGCCTTGGAAAAGAGTGGAATAGGTCAAATTTCCCGGCTACCTATATCAATTCGCATCATACTCGAATCGGTATTACGCAATTATGACGACAAAAAAATTACCGAAACTCATATCCGACAATTAGCAAACTGGCAACCCCGCACCATTAGGGTCGATGAAATACCGTTTGTAGTGTCACGTATTGTGTTACAAGATTTTACGGGCGTACCCTTGTTAGTAGATTTAGCAGCAATGCGAAGTGCAGCTGTAAAGTTAGGAAAAAATCCCAAGCTAATTGAGCCGCTAGTACCCGTGGATTTGGTTGTCGATCATTCAATTCAAGTTGATCATTATGGAACCCAAGAAGCACTCCAGCAAAATATGGCAATTGAATTTTCCCGTAACAATGAGCGCTACCAATTTATTAAATGGGGTATGCAGGCTTTTGACACTTTCAAGGTAATTCCACCGGGAATCGGTATCGTACATCAGGTTAATCTCGAATACCTTGCTCGCGGAGTACACTGGAAAGATGGATTCATATATCCTGATACGCTTGTCGGCACCGATTCACACACCACAATGATTAATGGCATTGGCGTCGTTGGATGGGGTGTTGGCGGTATCGAAGCTGAAGCTGGCATGCTTGGACAACCGGTTTATCTTCTTACACCTGATGTAGTCGGCGTTAATCTGACAGGACAATTAAATGAAGGTGTTACTGCAACCGATTTGGTTTTAGCAATCACGGAAATGCTGCGTAAAGCCAATGTCGTTGGGAAATTTGTAGAGTTCTTTGGTGAGGGAACTGCTTCCCTGGCATTACCTGATCGAGCCACTATTGCCAATATGGCGCCTGAATATGGTGCAACCATGGGATTCTTTCCAGTCGACGATGCAACTATTGAATATTTCAACGGCACAGGACGCACTGTAGAAGAAATTGCCGCATTTCAAACTTATTTCCAAGTACAGGAAATGTATGGAATTCCACGGCAGGGGGACATTGATTACACATTCGAGCTGACACTTAATTTAAATTCAGTTGCACCTTCATTGGCAGGCCCAAAACGCCCGCAGGACAGAATTGACCTGACTGCAATCAAATCCAAATTTACTGAACTCTTTAACAAACCTGTCAAAGAGAGTGGCTACAGCAAACAAGACGATGATATTAATCAACGTTATCTGACTCGCAATATCAATATCGAGGAGCCTGAAGTATGCACCCATCTTGGCCCGAGTAATCTCGATGATGTTCGGCTAACGCCAGCCGCTTCTAGCAAAACACCCGAAAAAAGTAACGACATAGAAACGCAAAATATTGCTCGTCCCGACAGGCGCATGGTCTCCCGTAACATCGCTGAAATGACTGCTAATCGACCGATGCTGGGCGCAACCGATTTAGACTTTAACGAATTGAACGGTTCTTCGATTGAACTAGGCCATGGAGATGTATTGATTGCTGCGATTACATCCTGTACCAATACATCCAATCCTAGCGTACTGCTAGCTGCTGGATTGGTAGCCAAGAAAGCTGTAGAAAAAGGACTAACAGTCAAACACCACATCAAAACTTCGCTGGCACCCGGGTCTCGTGTAGTCACAGACTATTTGACCGTTACGGGATTGCTTCCTTATCTAGAGCAACTAGGCTTTAATATCGTTGGTTATGGTTGCACCACATGTATCGGCAATGCTGGACCTTTAGCTGATCCAATTGAAGAAGCAATTGTTAAAAACGATTTGGTTTGTGCTGCTGTATTATCCGGGAACCGCAATTTCGAAGCACGCATTCATTCGAATATTCGCGCCAATTTTTTAGCTTCACCACCGCTAGTTGTAGCATATGCAATCGCCGGTACAATTCTAAAAGACCTTACCACTGAACCACTAGGTATTGGTAAAAATAACCAACCCGTCTGGCTCAAAGATATTTGGCCAAACAGTGAAGAGATTCATTTATTGATGAAATTTGCTGCCAACGCAAATACCTTTCGGAAACTCTATAGCGACCTTACCAAAAATCACGAGCTATGGAATAACGTTACTTCTGTTACCGGGAAAACCTACAATTGGCCACAATCTACTTATATTGCTGAGCCGCCATTTTTTGAAAATTTTTCACTGCAATTACCAGATTCCGGTGAAATCGAGAGTGTTAGAAACGCGTATGCATTGGGTATATTTGGTGATTCTGTTACCACAGATCATATCAGTCCGGCTGGTTCGATTAAGGATACTTCCCCAGCTGGTCAATATCTGCTGGATCAACATGTCGAAAAAGCGGATTTCAATAGCTACGGTGCCCGTCGCGGTAACCACAAAGTGATGATGCGCGGTACGTTTGCCAACGTACGCATTAAAAACTTAATGATTCCGGGTAGTGAAGGCGGTATCACGCTCTATCAGAATCCTGCAAATGATGAATTGGTACAAATGAGCATTTATGATGCAGCCATGAAATATCAAGTACAAAATATTCCAACAATCGTTTTCGGCGGCAGGGAGTATGGCACTGGTTCAAGCCGCGATTGGGCAGCTAAAGGTACACAGCTATTAGGCATCAAAGCAGTTATCGCAATCAGTTTTGAACGCATTCACCGCAGCAATCTGATTGGGATGGGTATTTTGCCGTTACAATTTAAAGACAATGATAATGTTGATTCACTTGAAATTAGAGGCGATGAACAATTTGACATTCTTGGATTGCGCAATATCCAGCCACAGCAGGATGTTACCCTAATCATACGAAGGAAAGACGGAAGTAGTAAAACCGTACCATTACTATGCCGCATTGATACCGCCATTGAGGTTGACTACTATAAGCATGGCGGCATCCTGCCTTATGTACTCAGGGAACTAATGGCTCATTAAAGTAACTCTTTAAAAGGCATGCACGTTAACGGTAACTTTCCACACAATCAGCAAGATATTTATTTTTTAAGCAAGTGATGTAGAAAAGCTTGAAACTCTTGTTTAAGTTCAGGATGCTTCAATGCAAACTCTACAGTTGCCTTTAAATAACCTGACTTACTTCCGCAGTCGAAGCGCTTTCCGCTAAATTCATGCCCCAATACAGATTCCTCGTTTAATAACTTTGCAATTCCATCAGTTAACTGAATTTCATTGCCAGCACCACGTTCTGTTTGTTCAAGAAGTTTAAAAATACGGGGAGTTAAAATATAACGACCCACTACTGCCAGATTAGAAGGAGCCTTATCGACAGCCGGTTTCTCGACAATAGCATTGACTTTGAATAAGTTCTTAGCAATCGACTCACTATCAATAATGCCGTAGCGATTGACGGTCGGTCGAGGAACTTGTTCAATGCCTAGTATGGAACAGTGGTGTTGATTATAGATATCAACCATTTGATTCAGGCAGGTTCTTTCGCCAGCATCTATTAGATCATCGGCCAGCAATACTGCAAAAGGCTCATCACCCACCACCGATTGCGCACATAAGACCGCATGCCCCAGTCCCAATGCTTCGGCTTGCCGAATATACACACAATCAACATGCGGTGGTAGTATATTTTGAACAACTTCAAGCATTTCATTTTTCCCACCAGCCACTAAATTTGCTTCTAACTCGAAAGCCTTATCAAAGTGATCAGGTATTGAGCTTTTGTTGCGGCCAATAATAAAAATTAATACATCAATACCTGCGGCAACCGCTTCTTCTGCAGCAAATTGAATCAACGGCTTATCAACGATTGGCAGCATTTCCTTCGGATTTGCCTTAGTTGCGGGTAAAAAACGCGTTCCCAATCCTGCCACAGGAAAAACAGCTTTTCTTATCGGCTTCATTGATCGATTTCTCCTAAGTATTGAGTAGGTTATTAAATCTCATGTGCTTACTAATAAACTATGAAATATGATTCAAATTAATTTTGATAACCATTCGGATTGGTACTTTGCCAACGCCAACTATCTACACACATTTCCTCCAAGCCAAGTTTTGCCTGCCAACCCAGCAATTCGGAAGCAAGCTTAGGATCAGCATAGCAAGAAGCAATGTCTCCCGGACGCCTAGGTGCAATTCGATAGGAAATCGTTTTTTTACTTGCCCTTTCATAAGCATGTACCATATCCAAAACACTATAGCCTCGCCCCGTACCCAAATTCACGGTCAGACATCCTTTATATTTACTAGCTTGTAAATTTTCGGCAGCAGCTAATGCTTTAAGAGCTTTGATATGCCCAATCGCTAAATCGACCACATGAATGTAATCACGCACACCCGTACCATCTGGTGTAGGATAATCGTTGCCCCATACACTCAAGGTTTCTCTTCTTCCTACGGCAACTTGCGCCACAAAAGGCATCAAATTATTTGGAATACCTTGAGGATCTTCTCCAATTAATCCACTATGATGCGCTCCAACCGGATTGAAGTAGCGCAATATACTAATCTTAAAAGAATTATCACTACATTGCAGATCCTGCAATATTTCCTCGATCATCAATTTACTACGGCCGTAAGGATTTGTAGGTGCAAGGGGGTGATTTTCTGTTAACGGCAGTCTAACCGGATCGCCATAAACAGTTGCAGACGAGCTGAATACCAAGGTTTTTACATTACACGTTTGCATAGCCTCTAACAGACGTAACGTACCTACCACATTATTGTCGTAATAGGAAAGTGGATACTCAACCGATTCACCAACCGCTTTTAACCCGGCAAAATGAATAACCGCGCTGGCTCCACTATGTTTAAGTGCTGCTATCAGTGCTTCGCGGTCACGACAATCACCAGTTATTAATTGCAGTTTTTTTCCAGTAATTTGCTCAACACGTGCCAATGCCTCGGCACTACTATTGCAAAAATTATCAAAAACTGTGACATTAAAACCTGCGTTTAACAATTCAACACAAGTATGCGATCCAATATACCCAGCGCCGCCTGTGACAAAAATCATGGTAAGCTCCGACATGAAATGATAGATTGGTTTATGCACATTTAAACTTTCTCCATAATCCTTGATTCTCCAAGTCTTAGCTTAGTTAATCGCGAAAATGCTGCATAAAAGTTGTCACGAAATAATTAATTGCATCAGTTGGCAAATCATTGATACCCGCTGCAGCCTTGCGCCCTCCCCCGGTATCAAATTGCAAACACAACACATCTGCACCTTGAGGATCTGTCAGAGAAGCTCGCACGCTTACTGTATAATTTCCCCGCCGATTAAGCGTAATTACTGCATGTGCACGCTCCGGATTTTCATTGGCTAATCTGTTAGCAAAAATACCGCTCACGCGCCTTGCCCAAGGGGCATCTGGCAGTAAGTAGGCGGCACAATAGTCATCACTTGCCATGGGTTGCAATGTATCTGCTCGACTCATATCGTCTGTGTACCCTGCAGCCAATTTGATAAATGCCGCCGACTTAGCGATGAAATCCAAAGGATTGGCAAAAGATTTGATTTCTTCGTACAGTTCTGCTGGATGAAAATGCAGATCGGATACGGTATCTCCATAACCGTTATAATTCAGATACTCACCTAGACCTGCAAGCTGTTCTGTTGCAGTTTGTGTCAATCTGAACGAGTTTGCTAGCTGTTGAGCTTTTTGTATAAGGTTATCGCCAAAAGCTGCTACGATCGCCCATGCGTGAAACTTTCCTTTCAAATGCTGATCCACCAATAAGCTCGTACATATATCAGATGACAAATCTATATACGTCGTCAAATTATCATGTAGCGGTATTTCCCCAGCATGGTGATGATCAAAATAATCAACGATTGCACCCGTCCCTAACAAACGCATCAAGCCAGTACGATTGCTGTCCAAAGAAATATCGAGCACTGTCACCCGATCTCCTGTATTTACTTCTACTCGATCCAGCAGCTTGATATCGCGCTTTACTCCTGTAACTAAATGCGCATTTCCTGGTTCAGCCAATCGAAGTTGATGCAATGCACATAAACCATCAGCATCGCCATTAAATACGTAATAATGATTCATAATGATAGGACCGGTGATTATCTACACCGAAATTAAGTGAATTGAAACCAAATAAGATGTCATGATTGACTCAGAACACCCGCATCAGTTAGATAGCTCACAATTTCTTCGACTGCTTGTTCCGGTGTCAGTGTTGTTGTATCGATGTGAATCTCAGCGCTCTCGGGTATCTCATAAGGTGAATCAATACCCGTAAAATTTTTCAATTCTCCACGACGCATTTTTTTGTATAGCCCTTTGGGATCCCGCTCTTCAGCAACATGAATTGGTGTATCAATAAAAATCTCGAAGAATTCACCCCCTTCCACCAATTCCCGCGCCATTCGCCGCTCAGATCGGAATGGTGAAATGAACGATACTAAAACAATTTGTCCCGCATCAACCATCAACTTAGCAACTTCAGCAATGCGGCGGATATTTTCAACGCGATCAGCATCAGTAAAACCCAGATCCTTATTGAGACCGTGGCGCACATTATCGCCATCTAGCAAGTAAGTATGTTTCCCGAGTGAATAGAGTTTTTTCTCGACCAAATTGGCAATCGTCGATTTACCACTGCCTGATAAACCGGTAAACCATAGAATAAAAGGCTTCTGTCCTTTAATAGCCGCATGCGCTTGCTTATTGATATTAAGGGCTTGCCAATGAATATTTTGCGACCGGCGTAAGGCGAAATGCAACATACCTGCACCAACCGTGTTATTCGTTAAGCGATCAATCATAATGAAACCGCCCGTATCACGATCCTCTATGTAAGGATCAAATGCAATCAAGCGATCAGTGCTTAAATTACAAATGCCAATTTCATTAAGTTCCAGTTTTGTGACGGCGACATGCTCGAGGGTATTGACATTGACCTTATACTTCAGCATTGAGACATTTACAGTCACCGTTCTCGTACCGATTTTCATCAAATAAGGCCTGCCAGGAAGCATGGGTTCATCAGTCATCCAGACAACAGTGGCTTCAAATTGATCAGCCACACCTGGCGGTGAGTCGGTTGCAGCTAGAATATCTCCCCGGCTAATATCGATCTCATCGGTTAACGTAACTGTGATTGACTGTCCCGAAATCGCCTGCTCAAGATCGCCGTCACTGGTCACGATACGTGCCACACGGCTTTCTTTACCTGATGGTAAAACACGAATTGGATCTCCAGGTTTAACATTGCCACGAACAACGATACCGGAATAACCGCGAAAATCCAGATTAGGGCGATTCACCCACTGTACCGGCATACGGAAAATTCCAGACTTTCCCGATTCATCTTCAATCTGTATATTTTCCAAATATCCCATCAACGTTTCGCCCTGATACCAAGGCGTATTTGCGCTTAAAGAAGTAATGTTATCGCCCTTCAGGGCCGACATAGGAATCGTTACGATATTCTGCAGCCCCACTTCTTTAGCAAAAACACGGTAATCATTATCAATCTGATTAAAAATCTCTTGCGAATATCCCACCATATCCAGTTTATTGATTGCCAATACCACGTGACGAATTCCAATTAACGATACCAGATAACTATGTCGACGAGTTTGTGTCAAAACACCTTTACGGGCATCGATAAGAATAACCGCGACATCTGCAGTAGAAGCGCCAGTAATCATATTGCGCGTATATTGCTCATGCCCGGGAGTATCGGCCACGATAAACTTTCTTTTGTCTGTCGAGAAAAAGCGATACGCCACATCAATCGTAATGCCTTGTTCACGCTCCGCCGCAAGGCCGTCCACCAAAAGCGCAAAATCCAAATCACCCGCTTGGGTACCAACTTTTTTGGAGTCGAATTCCAGTTGAGCCAATTGATCTTCAAACAGCATTTTTGATTCGTACAGCATTCGCCCAATCAAGGTACTTTTTCCATCATCAACGCTGCCACACGTAATAAAACGCAATAAACTCTTATTTTCATGTGTTCTTAAATAAAGCTCGATATCTTCGGCAATTAAGTCAGACACGTGCGCCATTAGAAGTACCCCTCTTGTTTCTTTTTCTCCATCGAACCCGCGGAGTCATGATCAATCAGCCGGCCTTGCCGTTCGGATGTTTTTGCAAGCAGCATCTCTTGAATAATCGCGGTCAAAGAACTTGCTTCACTTTCGATTGCTCCAGTTAATGGATAGCAACCCAGTGTACGGAAACGTACTTTTTTGATCATCGGTTGCTCCCCTTCTCGCATTGGCAGTCGATCGTCATCCACCATAATGAGAGTGCCATCGCGTTCGACAACGGGCCGTTCTTTGGCAAAATATAACGGTACGATCGGAATGTTATTCAAATAAATGTATTGCCAGATATCCAGCTCAGTCCAATTGGACAAAGGAAATACGCGGATACTTTCACCTTTATTTTTTCGCGTGTTATACAAACGCCAGAGCTCAGGACGCTGTAATTTTGGATCCCAACGGTGCTGTGCTGAACGGATTGAAAAAATACGCTCCTTAGCACGAGACTTCTCTTCATCTCGACGTGCCCCTCCAAACGCCACATCAAAACCGTATTTATCCAATGCTTGCTTTAAACCTTCCGTTTTCCAGATGTCCGTATGTACCGCAGAACCATGCGTAAATGGATTAATCCCTTTTTCAACACCCTGAGGATTAATATGCACAATCAAATCGAGCCCTAGCTTTTTTGCCATTACGTCACGAAACTCAATCATTTCTCTGAATTTCCATGTGGTATCAACATGTAATAATGGAAAAGGCGGTTTCGACGGATAAAATGCTTTGACTGCAAGATGAAGCATGACGGCGCTATCTTTGCCGATGGAATAGAGCATGACTGGATGCTCGCACTCCGCAACAACCTCCCGCATAATTTGAATACTCTCCGCTTCAAGGCGTTGTAAGTGTGTCAACATTTTCAATAACTTCCTTAATTGTTAGAACGCTGCATGGTTATGTTAATACAGTTTCAGATTTTTATAATTGCAAAATAAACTATTTTAGCCTTGCAATTATTAATTTTTATTACATCGAGGGAAAAATTCTTACACCGATTAAGGCTATCCTGCTTTAACAGACAAGATATATATTTGACTTAGCATGTGATTTTTAATTTTTTTTAAATTTCGATTGATTAATTCCAAAAAATTAAAAGATATATTATCTACTCATAGAACATTATCAATACCTATTTATACACCCGCATTGTACCCGATAATAACATTAATTTCAGCGAAAAGACTGGATTATTCAAAAACTAACAAAGCAAAACCCAATATGAAAGTGACTCCATGAATTTGGATTGTTCGTAAATAACAATTTCTTCAGTGCCATTGTGTAAGCAAAGCAATATAAAGCTAATGGAACGAATAATGAGTAAGCCTCCTCTTCAGCAGCTCAGGAATTATCATAGATGCTTTTGGGTGCTCGCTTATGACAAAACACCAGCTTTGTCGACGGTATCTGATTGAAAATTCAATGAACGATTTAAAGTATCGAGTGCACATTGAAAAACCGGAACTTCCTTATTAATAAGGCAAACTTCCAGTGAACCTGGCAGTGCGCTGAGAGTAGCTCCACCCTGATAACTAAAACGTACTGAAATATGATCACCTTTGGAAACCATTAGTGGCGTGGCTAATGGGAAAATGATGTATTGGGTATGCCAATCAACAGTGCTGTATGTCAGCATATTAATGGCCAGTATATTTTTGGTGATAAGCCGCAAAGCATTGAGTTGGCCGTTCTCGGCAATGATAATTTCTGCATCACAATTGCAGGTTTGGCTAAATGGCTCCGCATAAGATAGCAATTGAAATACTTCTGGATTTCCCAGGCTTTTACTTCTTTGCTGAATTGAACATGGATCTTGAAATAAAATCGTAGGTGCGTAGAAACCTTCAAAATGGAAGTTTTGTTCTATCGGCTGAATTGCCTGAATACTGGCTTCTGGTACAAACACAGGTAATGTGCCGCCAAATTTTTCCAAGTAGCGTTTTTTAAAGGAACTAATAATGGGCATTTGTTTTTCACGTAACAAACCTGTGTGCAGCATTTCACAGATAACCACGTCGACGGGTTCAGGCGGCAAGTAATGCATGGCGTCGGCCTGAATAACTTCAATTTTGTCGCCGTTTAAGTTTTTCGCAAGCAAGCTGCGCGCAGCATCCACCAGTTCCGGGTTGCGCTCTACACAATAAACCTTTTGTGCTTTTTGAGCAGCAAAAAAGGATTGCACTCCGGTACCTCCTCCAAACTCCAGAACTTTAGCACCTGGCTTGACCGCCAAATCAATCGCCTCTTTAAAGCCTTTTGTACGAATACTGTCATTCAACATATTGTGATGATAATGCAGAGGAATGAATTGACCGAGCTCCAAGCTCTCAAATTTATTTTGCATATAGAATTCCTGAATGTAAGTACTGCGGTTTTATAATGAGCTACTAAAAGACAGTGACAGCAATGATCATGCCAACTGCTATGAAACAGACATAAACTAAACGTGCGCTGCACATTTTTGCTGATCTTTTTATAGAGAATAAAGGCAATGTCGGCAAATATTGCCGCACTTACTCAGTTATCTGTTGAATGCGAACTTTATATCGAACCTGATCCTTGGCAGTTTCATCAACATATATCTCACTGATTCATGCCACTAACAAAGACTTCAGGGATTGCAGCTTAATTTGAAATATGCGGCATTTCATCACCGCGCCATTCTGAATCCGTAATAATCGGATTGCACGGAAAAATCGTCCAGAACAAACACAGGATCAGGTGTTGGATAAGTAGGTAGCCAGAAAGTAGCAAGATCTAGTGCTCCACTTGCTGTTCGAGCAGCCGTATGAAAAAGACCCCATAGTAAACCTTCGGCGAAACCAGTCAGCGGATTAATACCACCCTTCTCGCTCCACAACAAAAGATTCTTAGGCAGTTCCAGCCAGCCAAGTGCTATGTTAGTCGTACCACTCATTATTTTCATACCCGCTCGACTAAAATAAACATCAGAAGTAATTGTTTCGGTAGCTTGTGCTTGAAAAGACAAAATAAGTAGCATAAAAAACACTAAACCTAATTTCGTTGTTTTATTCATAGCAAAAATTAATCCTTTTTTTCGATTTTTTAGTATGAATGACGTGGTCAACAATTTTCCTAGATAAAAAAGCGATGACAACAGCCAGCCCCCATCAAACTAACCAGGCAGGTCTTCTTCCTTTGGGTTGATAAACGAATATTTCACTTCGTTTCTGTCGCGAAAAAAGACCGTCGCTTCATTTAATTTTTGATTTTCCAGCTTCAGTTGTTTGATTCTCGCCTTCAACTCGGAATTTCTTCCTGCTCCGGTGTCAGTTTTCCATTGCCTCGGAATGACTGATTTGCATCATCCGCCTGGTATTACCTGATCCACCTCATGATTTTATGTAATAAAATTCAACGCCTTAGTTTGTTACCAGCATCGACTTATTCGCACTTTTTGTACTTACCAATGCATATCTAGCTTCAAGTAAGCAAGTCAAGCGCAAACTCACCCATTTACGAGCAGGCATTTCTACAGACCGATAACTCCAAACTGCGATTGGAATAACTGTTACCGTTAAACAAGCAACGAAAATTACTGATCCCAGTATACTACTTTGTACTGGCAATCCAATAAAGGATTCCCAATCCTCAAGGCCAATATACTTGATAAGATAATGCCACATATAAATTGAATATGAGAATAATCCGAGCGTATGCAAGGATCGCGCCGCGAGCCAGTTACTCAAAATACCGCGATCTTCCCACGTAACTAGCACTACCACTGCCATCAAACTGATGGAAATAACATCTGCTACCCCAAAATGTAACGACAATAAAAGTGTAACAACTGTCGCAATCTGAATACTCGTTAAGCATTTCTCAGAAAGTGTAATAACCATTCGACGGCCTAAGAATAACAGGATACCAATTGAGAATGCTGATATAGCACGGACAATAGATAAACGAAAATTCTCATCAATATCATCCCCTGTTGCAAGAGAAAATCCATAATAAATTAACACAATACATGACAGCGCAATCAATGCCAGTTTCCGAGCGTAGCCATCCATAGCTAGAAGTCCAGCAAATATTAAATAACAGAAAAATTCTGAACTAAGTGACCAGGATGGCAAATTCCATGTTACCCAATCGAACATACCCCAAGCATGGATAAGAAATAGATTAGCTAGCAGTGATTCAGCAGTTCGAAGGGAACCATCAAACACACAACAAAATTCTTCCTTTTGATTCCAGCTAATCAATGAAACTATCATAAAAAATAACAGTACCGTTGCGAGCGACATAAGATGCAGTGGATATACTCTTGCAATACGAGCAATTAAATAATGAGCAATCTCTGAAAAATTCCGTCGCTCAGGATGCTCGATAACATAAACATAGGACATCACGAATCCACTGAGAATAAAGAAGAAGTCCACCCATAGATAACCCTTCATAAGGAAAAAGGTTACTTCATCAGGATCAATTGATGGATGAAAAAAAGAGCGAAAATGAACGAGAACGACCATTAACGCGGCGATACCCCGCAAGGCGGTATGAGAGTAAATCTCATTTCTGTTCGATAACGAAGTCATAGGTAAAATCTCTAAAGTAATAAAACCTTCGCTATCAAAGCGAAAGTTTTTAATATGTAATTTGTCTAAAAAGTATCAGCTCAAACTTGAATTAACAGACCATGCAATGCGCTGCAGTCTATCGGGTTGGATCTAATTTCGGGATCTTCAAATGAAATTAGGGCGCTGATGTAAACGTAAAAAACCGAGCTCTAAGTCAGAGAAAAAGCTCAATAAAGATAACCGTGATTAGCAATCATGAAGGTGGAATGTTTCCACTGCCAAAATCAGGATATTATCAAATAACTCACATCGCTAGGCAGAATCTATCGTAAGCCTCATCAATTTTGGTGACGGTTCTAATTCAACATAATTGATCAATTTAAAGTTGAGTCACAGGCAATTTCCTACTGCTCCGTGTTTGATATTAACCCAACAAAGCTAGCAATGACAACTCAAATGACCAAATCCAGGCATTATGTTGATACTAAGAATCTGTTCCATCAGCTATTTAGTCAATTTACATCAAACCAAATAGCAGAATTGTTTGTACTTCATTGGTCATTTTCCTTTAGCGCGTCAAATAATCAAAATATTGCAGCTAATCCCCCAATTCAAAAATTACATTCATTATTACAATATTACATATTTTCAATTAGTTGCATCTAAATTTTTAAATCTTCTAAAAATATTTGAACCTTTTATTAACTTCACAGAATTAACTTGTTGTAAGAAGGTTCTTACAAAGAGAAGTGCAAATATACTTATTTGTAGTTGTGAATTGACACAAACGGTGAGTGTATTTGCTATAAATATTCTGCAAATAAAAAGTGGAATATAGCCTTAATAATTTATAGGAGATAAAAAATGTTGAAATCAACACTATTAAAAACTTCAACAGCTTTAGCTGCAGTTGTCGCTGTATTTGCAACATCATTGCCTGTCGCTGATGCAAATGCTGCTGGAATTCGTTTAGTATGCGAAAAAAGTGCCAATCGCTCTAAAGTCTCTGTAGACGGCAATAACTTAGTTGCAGGTAATTATGTTGCCAAAATTAGATCTGGCAGTAATGTAAAACGCTCTGCTCCCAAAGCTACTATTGGAGATGAAGTAGAATTTGATTTCGATAGCGATCCAGGGGATGTTGCTGCTGGTGCAACCCGTATCAAGCGTAATTTTATTCAGGGGCCAGTCTCTGCAGAGCTTATCAATGAGCGCGGATTTACTGTTGCTAAGACATCCAGAGCTTGCCGAACAAAATAAAAGTTTACATTCGGTGTGTTACTTGAACTGAATTCAGTTCAAGTAACGACCCTAACAGCCGTCTGCAGGGGTCTTTTGAGGCGAGACACGCGCTATCAGGCAGACAAGAAACGAAAACAGTGGAGAAGACGCGCAGGGACTGAGCCCATTATCGGCCACCCGAAAGCGGATTACCAAATAATACGAGACTACCTGTTACATAAAACCACACGATATTTGGCGTGTCCGCTTGTCAGCCTCGCCAACGCTTCATTAGCTTGATCTAAGTGGAAAATTTCAATTATTGGTTCGATTTGATGCTGCGCTGCAAACTGCAACATCGTTTCAATGCTGGCAGGACTACCAACCGGAGAGCCTGATACTGAGTATTGACCAGAAATCAGTGGAAAAACATTAATATCTAATGGCTCAAGTGGTACACCAAGAAAATGCAGGCGGCCTTTGGGACGTAAGGTTGCGATATAAGCATTCCAATCCAATGCAACATTGACGGTTGTTAGAATCAGGTCAAATTGACTTGTTGCCGCAGCGAGTTCAGCCGGATTTCCCGTATCCAAAACATTGTGCGCACCCATGGCCAAGGCCTCTTGCTTTTTATCGCTGCTGGAAGTAAAGGCAGTTACCCGGCAACCCCAAGCTCTTAAAAATTGCAACGCAATGTGCCCTAACCCACCGATGCCGATGACAGCTACTTTCGCAGTCGGCGGCACGTCAAACTGCAGCAGTGGGTTGAAAACCGTGATGCCGCCACAGAAAAGCGGCCCCGCACTTTGCGCGTTGAGGCTATCCGGCAATGCCACAACGCTGGCGGCGTTGGCACGCACTTTGTCGGCAAAACCGCCGTGACGGCCAACGATCGTGGATTCGGATTGTGCGCACAGATTATGGTCGCCGGACGTGCAACTATGACAAGTCATACAATAACCGGAATGCCATCCAAGACCAACACGCTGTCCCAAGGAAAGATTGTGTACATGTGCGCCTTTGGTTGCAATCGTGCCGATAATCTCATGTCCAGGCACAAAAGGATACTGTGTTATTCCCCATGCGTTATGCAACATGCTGAGGTCGCTATGGCAAATACCGCAATATTCTATGGCAATCTCGACCTCGTGGTCACCCAATGGCCCGGGGTCATATTCAAAAGGTTGAAGCTTTCCACCCGACTCAAAAGCTGCATATGCTTCAATCATGAGTTTTCCTTTTACATGAACGGATTGATCTTGAATATTAGGTTGTTTCTCAGAAGCCCCATAGATTTTTTTACGAGAAACACGCTGATAGTTATTTATTATCACAGTTTTCTGTAAAAAGGTGCATGATTTCTATATGACCAGCGCTTTGAATCGAACCACATGAATACATAATCGACTTTCAGGATATAAAAATGGATTACAGAATATTATTGACGGTATTTGCCACGGTATTTATTGCTGAACTGGGTGACAAAACACAATTGGCGACCATGCTGTTTGCTGCCGACAAGGAAGTCAGCAAATGGACGGTATTTATCGGTGCGTCATTAGCATTGATCGCAACTTCAGCGCTTGGTGTCTTAGCGGGCAGCGTCATTTCTGACTATATCAGTGCAAAACACCTGCAATACATTGCCGGGATCGGATTTATTCTGATTGGTGCATGGACTTTGCTGAAAGCAACATAGACATTGAGTAAAAAATAGTTTATTTGCTTTTCTTTAATCGCAAAGTAATGCAAGCACCGTCCATTGGATTATTGTCGATCGCCAGTTCTCCGCCATAAACCTGCATAATATCGCGCACGATAGCAAGACCAATACCATGACCTGGCGTGGATTGGTCTGCACGTACACCACGCTCCAAGATTCTGGTGATTTCATGCGACGGAATACCGGGACCGTCATCCTGAACTTGAATAGTAATCCAATTTTCTTGATAACTTGCAGAAATATGAATGCTATGGCGGCACCATTTGAAAGCATTGTCAATCAAGTTACCAAGCAATTCCATTAAATCGCCCTCATCAATGCGCAAACCAAGATTGTCATCAATATTGACGACTATTCTTGGATGCTTGCTGCGATAGGCCTTTTCGACAGTGATCACCATTCTATCAACCATTGGACGTAGGATAATCAATCCCATACCCGGTGAACTACCAGCGGTAGCAGCTCGACGCAATTGGTACTGGATAATATTATCGATACGATCAATTTGCTCATGGATGGTTTTACGCCGCAATTGCTCCTCTTCTTCGCTATTTATCGCACCTTGCAGAATAGCTAAAGGCGTTTTTAGGCTATGTGCCAGATCCGCAAGACCGTTGCGATAGCGCTTTTGTTGCTTGTGTTCGTGATTGATTAAGGAATTAATGCTATCGGTTAACAGCTTTAATTCACTGGGGTAATTGCCTTGCAAATTTTCCTGTTGACCGGATTCTATGGCAGCCAGATCTGCGGAAACTTTACGCAACGGCTGCAAACCCCAGCGCAGCACCATCATTTGTGTAATCAACAACAAAATAGCCATGACGCTGAGCCCTCCCCACAAGTCTTCGCGATAGCGTTCTATTTGTGCCTCAAACAATTCCGTATTGATGATGACATTAAAAGTAAATGGATAATCGCCCGCAGGAGTATCCCAGGCAACTCCGTAGCTGTAGATAAAATGCGGTTCGTCACCAATCAGGATTTGTGCAAATTTTTTCTTCCCTTTTTCTAGAAAATCGACTGCTGGAATTTTCTCGTTCAATGATGAAGTAGATTGCCAGACAATGTGGTTAGCTTGATCAATAATGAATGCATATGCATCTGAATTAAGGTGGCCGAATTCCGCATCAAGTAAATTGGTTGATACATCCAGAGTACCCGATTCTTCCAATTCAGAATCACCCATAATCATCAGAAGTTTGGCGAAAAGGCGATCCTGTACACCCAAACGAGCACTGTCATAAAACGCACGATCGAGTGTCAATGCAATAACGATGATAAAAATTAATAAAACCAGCGTGGCACTAAATAAAATGCGCTGATTCAGGGACATCATGAGGATTTATTGCATGGCAGGGTAAAACGATAACCTCGTCCGCGTATGGTTTCAATCGGATTAAGTGTACCCTCGGGATCAAGTTTGCGGCGTAAACGGCCAACCATGACTTCCAATACATTACTATCGCGATCTTCATCATGCGGGTAAAGATAATCCGCCAGGGTATGTTTGGAAAGCACTTCACCATGATGACGCACCAACTCTTCCAATAAGCGGTATTCAAATGTTGTTAACTCAATACCTTTTGCATTGATTGATACCGATTGGGAAGTGACATCCAATTCGATGGGGCCGCACTTTAAAATTGTTTGCGGAATACCTGTAGAGCGGCGCAATAAGGCTTTTACTCTGGCTTGCAATTCTTCCATCTGAAACGGTTTAGTCAGGTAATCGTCCGCCCCCATTTCCAAACCTTGCACCTTATCTTGCCAACTGCTACGGGCTGTCAGAATTAAAATAGGCAACAAGCTACCTTTACTACGCAGTGATTTGATGATTTCCAAGCCGGATTTTCCTGGCAGGCCAATATCAATAATGGCTGCATCAAGCGGATACTCTGTCGCAAAAAATAGTCCTTCATTCCCGTCACTGCAGGTATCAACCATATAACCTTGTGCTTCCAACTGCTGGCGAATTTGGCTCTGCAATTTTATTTCATCTTCGATAACTAGAATGCGCATTGCAATATTTTTACAAAATAAAGAAGAATCAAATCCCTACATTATCTTAGTGAGGGTAGACTACGCTACCATCTTGAGCATTAACCAAGATAACATGTATCGTACCCTGTTGACTCAGTATTTTGATACGATAAATATCGTCAGTATGATTAATTGCCAATACGCGTCCCTTGACATGAAGTTGTGCAGCCACTAAAGCTTTCTGTTCAGTGACGATTGAGCTGGGCACGCTATCCATACGATAATTGCTCGCAGCATAATTTTCTTGGCCAGCAAATACTTGCGTAAATATTGCAGTCAAAATCACTGCAATCATTATAATTCGCCACTCGCTGTTCATCACTTGCTGGCTTTATGTAGTTAAAGGGTTAAAGTTTGGCTGACAATGGGTATGTTTGAGACACACCCATCGTCAGCATCTTCTTTTAGAAGCGTATCATAAAGCCGGCTTGCCCGGTACCAATCCCCATCATTTGGGGAGAAAGTCCATAACCATACGCTGGGGCTGGATAATAGTTGTAATTGTAGTTATACCCTGGTTGCGGATAATATGGGCGATAATAAGCGCGTGGCTGGCTATAGTAATAATTATATCCGCCGCCAATAGAATGATGATGTCCACCATGATGATGGTGGCGCTGGTGGCCATGATGATGGCCATGGCCGTGATGGCCTCTGCCAGCTTGCGCAAGCGTCGGTGTTATTAAACTCAATGACAATAACAGTACAAGTAAAAAGCTAGTGAGCATTGTTTTTCTAGTTTCCATTTTAGGTCTCCTTTCAATTATTCGTTCCAGGTTTATTCCTGATGGCACTAATTTACACAGACAACCATGAATGAAAACTGAATAAGGCAGGCGTTTTACTTAATCCCAAGCTATGCATGGTTTACAGAAAACGTAGAAGACTTTGCGGATGACGCCATTTTACTGAACGATAAGCACGGCATATCGGATATAGAATAATTAATACTAACAAAGTGATCCAATAGGTTTGTCCAAGATCTCCACGTTCCATTATCAATCGCAATGCTGCCAGCACACAAAAGTGTGCCAGATAAAAGAATAAAGCAGTTTGCCCAAAGACCAGAATAGGTCCATTAAGGTTGATCATATTTTTAGCTGCTTCCCAACGCATCAACAGCGCAAGAATCATGGCCATTAAACCCAGTTCCAATAAGATATAAGCTATGCTGGGTGGATATTTACTGACATGCAGCCACTGTACTAAAGTATTTTCTTGCAGTGCCATAAACATGTTGCCATAGCCATTCGAACCACGAATAATCACAAATAAAGTCAACATAAACCAACTAATGGTGACTAGCAATCTTATTGATACACTCGGATCAATCTGCTTTGACATAAATTGTTCGCCAAAAACCCAACCCAGCATCATGATCGCTAACCAAGGCAATACCGGATACAGTACAGTGAAGGTTTCACCGAATATGGGGACAAAACTTAACCCAAGCCATACTGAAACCGCATCACCTGGCTGCCAAAAAGTCATCAACAAGAATTCACTTCCGGAAATAACTACCATAGCCAGTAAAAATACTTTATGGACACCGAGACGCTGCAGGTAAACCATTAGCATCATACTGATCCCTATAGCATAAAGCACTTGCAAAACCATTTCTCCAGAAACCAAAGAAAAAACACAGATATCAAGCAAAGCAATAAAAGCACCGCGCAGCAGCAACTCGCGATCAACAATTGTTTTATGGATACCTCGCTCTTTTTGCTGAGCGGTAGTGAGTGCAATGGCTATTCCCGCCAGAAAAACAAAAGTCGGTGCACAAATATGAGTAATCCAGCGCGTAAGAAATTGTTCAGTAGCAAACACTTCGCCAGACTCATATAACAAGACTGAATCGGCAAAAACTCGGTTGCTATTAAAAAACCATGAAGTATGGTCAAGTGCCATTAAAATCATAACTAATCCACGTAACCAGTCGATAGCTGCGATACGTTGGGTGCTATTATCCAATTGCATGGTTGTGATCTTCAGGCAACACACTAAAGTAAGACCAGATTATTTCTGTGAATTAATTCCGGTTCATCGACATAACCCAGTATTGCTTCGATTTCACTGCTCGTCCTCTTGAGAATTTTTTGTGTTTCCACTGCACTGTAATTAATTAAACCTCGAGCAATTTCTCTACATTCTTCATCAACGCAAGAAACGGCTTCGCCGCGTTCAAACTCACCATCAACGCTGATCACACCAATCGGTAACAAACTTTTTCCATCAGTAGAAAGTGCCTTTACAGCACCTTTATCAAGCACCACATAACCGCGCACTTGTAAATAATCAGCCAACCATTGCTTACGAGCTGCCAATACGGGAATTTTGGCCAAAAAGCGCGTACCGATCATTTCATCCCGACTCAAGCGAATCAACACATTGTTTTCGTGACCGGAAGCAATGATGGTATCGGCACCACTACGTGCAGCGCGTTTTGCCGCAATCACTTTTGTTTGCATGCCGCCGCGACTGATACTGCTGCCAACACCACCCGCCATTTTCTCAAGCATGGGATCACCGGCATGCACTTTGCTTAACAACTTCGCATCCGGATTCTTGCGCGGATCACTGGTAAATAATCCTGCCTGATCCGTCAATATCACCAATATATCAGCCTCGACTAAATTGGTAACCAAGGCCGCTAGCGTATCATTATCACCAAAACGAATCTCATCTGTTGCTACCGTATCATTTTCATTAATAATTGGAATGACATTGAGCTTGAGCAGTGTCGTAAGTGTAGAGCGTGCATTGAGATAACGTTTCCGATTGGAAAGATCTTCATGGGTCAGAAGTACCTGGGCAGTTTGTAAACCATGTTGTGAAAATCCCGATGCATAGGCCTGCGCCAGCCCCATCTGACCAACTGCAGCCGCTGCTTGCAACTCGTAGAGTGCAGTAGGCCTATTTTCCCAGTTTAAGCGTTGCATACCTTCAGCAATCGCACCCGAAGAAACCAAAATGATTTCTTTGTTCATTTGCTTGAGCGCAGCAATTTGCGCAGCCCAACAGGCAAGTGCCGAATGATCCAGTCCTTTACCTTGATTGGTTACTAGGCTGCTTCCAACTTTGATAACAATGCGGCGCGCTTGCTTTAGCATGAATCTTGCAGCTCATTTACAGAAACTGAACAATCAGTTTGTGGCAGTATATTTTGTTCCAAGTAATCCATAATGGCATAAGTTAAAAGCTTACAACCCTCTCCCGTTAATGCCGAAATAATAAAGTACTTGCCTTTCCATTCCAGTCTTTCAATAAATTGCCGGCACAACTCAATGCGATTTTCTTCGGGCATCATGTCAGTCTTGTTGAGTACCAACCATCGCGGTTTCTGAAAAAGAGATTCATCGTATTTTTGCAGCTCCTTCACTAATGCATGAGCTTCATGAACCAGATCTTTATCCTCATCCATTGGCATCATGTCAATGACATGCAGTAATAATCGCGTACGTGTTAAATGTTTTAAAAAACGATGCCCTAATCCCACGCCTTCTGCAGCACCTTCGATTAATCCAGGAATATCCGCCATTACAAAGCTTCGATTATGATCAACGCGTACCATACCCAGATTAGGATATAAAGTTGTGAACGGATAATCTGCCACTTTTGGACGCGCTGCAGACACTGCACGAATAAGTGTAGATTTTCCAGCATTTGGCATCCCTAGCAACCCTACATCCGCTAGAATTTTGAGCTCTAATTTTAGTTCAAATTCCTGACCCATCTCACCATAAGTAAATTGCCGTGGTGCACGGTTAATACTCGATTTAAAGTGCAGATTGCCAAGCCCGCCTCCTCCCCCCTTAGCCAGAAGGATCCTTTGCTGATCATGAACCAAATCCGCGATTATCTGATCTGTATGAGCATTTTTGATTAAAGTACCTACCGGCATGCGCAGCACAATATCTTCAGCACTTCTACCGTAACGATCAGAACCTTGACCATTTCGACCATTTTTAGCCCGGTAAATACGTGAAAAACGATAGTCTATTAAGGTATTGATATTACGATCTGCTATCGCAATAATACTGCCCCCGCGACCGCCATCACCACCATCCGGCCCACCTCTAGGTATAAATTTCTCCCGCCGGAAACTGGCAACACCATCGCCGCCTTTTCCTGCAATTACTTGAAT
This sequence comes from uncultured Nitrosomonas sp., assembly GCA_902826055.1. Taxonomy (GTDB): domain Bacteria; phylum Pseudomonadota; class Gammaproteobacteria; order Burkholderiales; family Nitrosomonadaceae; genus Nitrosomonas. Next base: position 46,561 of record CADEDJ010000022.1, read on the forward strand.
TATCGCTTCGTCGATAAACTTCATAGACTTTGTCTATTTCCTGGTAATCATGGTAGTAGGTATTCACAAACAAAAAAGCCCTATCGATTAAGACAGGGCTTCTTAAAAACAACAAATCACTTATATTTATATTTTATACTGATATTATCAAGCTGGTATCACACTTGCTATTTTTCGCTTTAATGCACCCTTCACACTGAAATGTACTTTTCCTGCAATTTTAGCAAATAAAGTGTGATCCTTACCTATACCGACATTGTCCCCTGGATGCACACGGGTGCCGCGCTGTCTGATAATTATTGATCCGGCTGAAATTAATTCGCCACCGTAACGTTTCACCCCAAGGCGTTTAGAATGTGAATCACGTCCATTCCTCGAGCTTCCACCTGCTTTTTTATGTGCCATTTGATAACCCTTTAAGCTGAAATACCGGTGATTTGTATTTCCGTGTAGTTCTGCCGATGCCCCTGATGCTTCTGATAGTGTTTGCGACGGCGCATTTTGAAAATACGAATTTTATCGTGCCGACCGTGACCCAAAACTGTTGCATTTACCTTAGCACCACTGACAAGGGGCGTTCCCGTTGATATTTTATCACCATCAGCAACCATCAACACCTGATCAATTACGAACTCGCTACCGCTTTCAATTGTGAGTTGCTCAATCTTAAGTTTCTCACCCACTTGAATTCGATATTGTTTCCCACCGGCTTTTATAACCGCATACATAACTAACTCCAAACTCGCCTTTCACAGAATTTGAAATTATACATAACTAGTCTCCGATTGTGGTAGAAAATTTTGATTACATTATGCTTGACACTTTGGTGTCGTCATTCCTAACATAGC
>CADEDJ010000023.1 GCA_902826055.1 uncultured Nitrosomonas sp.
ATTGGTGCTGTTGAGAGGAGTCGAACCTCCGACCTACTGATTACGAATCAGTTGCTCTACCAACTGAGCTACAACAGCATGGGTAGCATGGGTTTTAGCTAAACGCGTAATTATAGATGGTTGAAGAGCTGCGGGCAAACGATAATAAAGATGAACTAAATTCAATGAATTATATTAAGAGGTCAGTTACTTTTAGATGACTGCGATATTTCTTTGGGTGACAAAATTCAATATTTTCTCAACAACTTTCGGTTAACTTCTGCCAATTTCGTCAAAAATCTGTACATTTTTAGTGTATCAGTCCATAATTCCGCTATGAATTCAGAAAGTCTATGTTGCAAAAATATCTTGATTGTTCATGGCCCCAATTTAAATTTGCTGGGAATGCGGGAACCAGAAATTTATGGTAGTACAACATTGCTGGATATTAACAGAAATTTAGACAAATTGGCTGAAAGCGCTGGCATTACACTCGATTTCTTTCAAAGTAATGCAGAGTCAGCATTGATTGAAAGAATTCAGCATGCGATGAGCGATGGGACAAATTTTATTATTATCAATCCTGCTGCTTATACGCATACCAGCATTGCTTTGCGTGATGCACTTGCTGCAACAAAGCTACCTTTTATCGAAGTGCATTTATCAAATATTTATGCTCGCGAATCTTTTCGCCAGAGATCTTATTTTTCAGATATTGCAATTGGTATTATTAGTGGTTTAGGTATCAAAGGATATGAATTGGCGCTCGAATATGCGATGGCATGCTTACGATCGAAAATTGAACTATGAATATTTAATTTCAATGAAGTTTAATTCTGTATCTTGCACTTGTTACTAGCACTTTTTAGTATGTATAAACTACCTTGAAGCGAGACAGTATCTCGGGAGATTAGTCATGGATTTGAGAAAACTTAAAAAACTCATTGAATTGGTTGAAGAATCAAGTATTGCAGAGCTAGAGATTACAGAAGGGGAAGAAAAGGTCCGCATCAGCAAATCTGGTTCTGCTATGCAGAATTACGCATTTATGCCGCCTGCCATGACGACGATGATACCACCTGTACAACAACAGGTGCCGGCACCAGTTTCCGATGCTGATAAGACATCCGACATCGCGGTTGCGCAAAAAAATGTAGTGCCGGATGGTCATGTCGTTAAATCTCCAATGGTTGGCACATTTTACCGGTCAGCGTCTCCGGGAGCTAATCCTTTTGTGGAAATCGGGCAAAGTGTCAAAGCGGGTGATACGCTGTGTATTATTGAAGCCATGAAATTGCTGAATGAAATTGAAGCCGATAAAAATGGTGTTATCAAAGCGATTTTGCTAGAGAATGGGCAGCCGGTTGAGTATGGCGAACCTTTGTTCATCATCGAATGACGATCTTGATAGTGATCAAAAGCTATGTTTGAAAAAATTTTGATAGCAAACCGCGGTGAAATTGCCTTACGGATTCAGCGTGCTTGCCGTGCGATGGGCATTAAAACGGTAGCCGTGCACTCTGAAGCGGATGCAGAAGCAAAATATGTCAAGTTAGCCGATGAATCGGTGTGCATTGGTCCTGCGCCGGTGGCGCAGAGTTATCTCAACATTCCGGCAATTATTAGCGCTGCAGAAGTTACTGATTCTGAAGCTATTCATCCAGGATACGGATTTTTATCAGAGAATGCTGATTTCGCTGAACGAGTCGAAAAGAGCGGCTTTGTGTTTATCGGTCCGCGGCCAGAAACAATTCGTTTGATGGGTGATAAAGTCAGTGCAAAAAACGCCATGAAAAAAGCCGGTGTGCCTTGTGTACCAGGATCGGACGGTGCGTTGCCGGAAAATATCGATGAAGTAAAAAAGATTGTGCGGGAAATTGGTTACCCTATCATCATCAAAGCGGCTGGCGGAGGCGGCGGTCGCGGTATGCGCGTGGTGCATACTGAAGCTGCGTTATCCAACGCGGTAATTATGACACGAAATGAAGCGCAAGCAGCGTTTGGAAATCCTATCGTGTATGCAGAAAAATATTTGGAAAATCCAAGGCATATCGAATTTCAACTCCTGATTGATGAACATGGTAACGCGGTTCATTTGGGTGAACGGGATTGCTCATTGCAGCGCCGTCACCAAAAAATCCTTGAAGAAGCGCCAGCTCCCGGGATATCTGAAAAATTGCGTAATAAAATCGGTGACCGTTGTGCCGATGCCTGTCGACGTATTAAATATCGCGGTGTAGGCACTTTTGAGTTTTTATTTGAAAACAACGAATTCTATTTTATTGAAATGAACACTCGTTTACAGGTGGAACATCCCGTGACGGAAGCCATTACTGGTATTGATCTAGTACAAGCACAAATCAATGTCGCTGCCGGTCATAAACTGTCGATTGATCAAAAGGACGTTGTTATCAAAGGACATGCGATCGAGTGCCGCATTAATGCTGAAGATGCTTATAAACTGACACCTTCTGCCGGGCGTATTACACAATATCATGCGCCAGGCGGCCCCGGTGTACGGGTCGACTCCCATGTTTATCATAATTACATGGTGCCTCCTTATTATGATTCCATGATCGGTAAGATCATTACTTTCGGCGATACGCGTGAACAGGCCATTGCACGTATGAACATTGCCTTATCTGAAATGGTCGTTACTGGCATTAAAACCAATATTCCGCTACACCGTGATTTGCTGACGGATGCATCTTTTTTGCGCGGCGGAGTTGCAATTCATTATTTGGAACAAAAGCTTGCCTTACACAATAAGACCGAATAATCGACTGGTAGTGCTCGGCATTCGGTTTTGCTGATTGCAGGTGTTATTGGGTTATGTCCTGGGTTAAGCTGGTCATTCAAATCAATGCCACACATGCGGAGCCGTTGTGCGATGCACTGATAGAACAAGGCGCATTATCGGTCGATATTCACGATGCCGCTGCCGATACGCAAGATGAACAGATGTTGTTCGATGAACCAGGAGAACCGAGCGGAGAGATTTGGCGGAATGCCGAAGTTTCCGCATTATTTAATCAAGGCGTGAATATCGATGAAATAGCGCGCAAGGCTGCGAATAGTGCGCAACTTGACCACCCACCCTGCTATCGTTTGGAACATGTAGAAGAGCAGGATTGGGTCCGCCTCACTCAATCGCAATTTGATCCGATTCAAATCTCAACGCGTTTGTGGATTGTTCCAACTTGGCATCAGTTACCTGATGCGGCGGCTATTAATTTAATTTTAGATCCCGGATTGGCTTTCGGTACCGGCAGCCATCCTACCACGCAGTTATGTTTAGATTGGCTGGATCGGAATTTGCGCCCGGGAGATCGTCTGATTGATTATGGTTGCGGTTCGGGGATTTTGGCTATAGCTGCGTTAAAGCTCGGTGCAAGCCAAGTTATCGGTATTGACATTGATTCCCAGGCCATCAAAGCCAGTGAAGAAAATGCAATACGCAATCAGTGTGAAACTACAAAATATATTTTTGTAACTGCACAAGAAGCTACCGGAATGGACTTTCAAATAGCGCGGCAGGCAGATGTGGTAGTTGCCAATATCTTAGCAAATCCTTTGATTATGCTCGCGTCGCTACTGGAGCAAGCCGTTCTGCACAAAGGTCGTATCGTATTATCCGGAATTCTTCAGGAGCAAGCTAATGAAGTCAAGATTGTCTACCAGCAATGGTTTGACATGGATGTTGCCGCTCTAAAGGAAGGTTGGGTACTGTTAACTGGGATTAAAAGGTGAAATAATCACCGCTTAAAATCTCGATATAAGCGAGTAATTCAATATTTAATTCGCTGTTTGTTAATACAATAAATACAATACGATCAAATACGGGGAACGGTACATGGCATTAGTGACTCTCTGTTCTGGCTGTGGTACGACTTTCCGTGTTACTGCGGCTCAGTTGCAAGCACATGGCGGTGATGTGCGTTGTGGTCATTGCCAGCGGATTTTTAATGGCTTTGCGACGCTTATTACAGTTAATGAATCCGCCATTGAAAACTCATCACAATTGCAATTTCATCCGCTTGATGAACCTGAAGTTCCGAGTCTAGAAGAAAGTCGCACGATTGAAGATAATCTTGTCGTCGAAGAAAATCCGGTAATTATAGAAAATTTGAACAATACTCCGGATTATCCCGCCATTTCAAACCAAGACGCTTTAGTTGCTGAAACTCCGCAACAACAACTCGTATTTGATGAAAAAGAATCACGCCAACAACAACCCCAAGCTCTCTGGTTGGCAGCCAATATTTTTTTATTGTGTATGCTGATTGTGCAAGGAATTTATGTCTATCGTACTGAATTGATTGTAATCACGCCAGGAACCAGATCTTTTGTAGAGCAATATTGTAAAATGCTGGGCTGCACAGTGCCATACCCTCAAGATATCAAGCAATTCGGCATCGAAGCATCGGATTTGCAAAAAGATAGCCAGCGTCAACCGGAAATCACAACTTTATCCGCAACCATTCGCAATCATGCGCCTTTTCCACAGGAACTGCCTGCATTGCAGCTCAATTTGCTCGACGATCAGGATGAATTAGTTGCCAGTCGCATCTTTACCGCTCAAGATTATCTGCGCGATAAAGACAGCGCACAAACATTTCTTGAATCGCAGCAGGAAATTGAAATTCAAGTGAATTTTGAAAGCAGCGAACTCGATGCGTTCGGCTATCATTTGCAATTACTTTATCCTTAAAATGGGTAAAGCGCTATTGGGTTGGTGAAAGATTTTCTGCCTATTAATAGTTTTATGGTAATTGCTAATACTTATGCGTGTAATAGTAGAGCAGGTAGTGCTGCGCTTATCCACGCTATGATTTAAGCTATAATATTTATTTTTCTACTTCCAGCATATCCAAATCCATGACTAGAGAATCCCGCACTGCTTTATTGGAAAGTTTATTTGCACAACGTATTCTGATTCTGGATGGTGCGATGGGCACAATGATCCAGACCTATAAACTCACGGAAACGGATTTCCGCGGTCAACGTTTTGCCGATTTTCCACACGATTTAAAAGGCAATAATGACTTGCTGACCCTGACGCAACCGGACATTATCCGTGCCATTCATAGCGGTTACCTGGAAGCGGGGGCGGATATTGTCGAAACCAATACATTCAATTCCAATGCGGTTTCGATGGCTGATTATCATATGCAGGATTTAGTGTATGAGTTGAATTTTGCCGCTGCAAAGCTAGCACGCGGCGCGGCGCAAATTTTTGAAGAAAAAATGCCGGAAAAACCGCGTTTTGTAGCCGGAGTGATTGGTCCTACTACCAAAACGGCATCGATTTCTCCGGATGTCAATGATCCCGGTTTTCGTGGCATTACCTATGATCAATTGGTCGTGGATTATACTGAATCAATCCGTGGCCTGATCGATGGCGGTGTAGATATTCTGTTGGTTGAAACCATCTTCGACTCGCTCAACGCCAAAGCAGCGCTTTTTGCTATTGATCAATACTTTGAGAATCATGACATCCGACTGCCGATCATGATTTCTGTCACCATTACCGATGCATCCGGCCGTACCTTATCCGGACAAACACCGGAAGCATTCTGGAATTCTGTGAGTCATACCCAGCCGTTATCGGTCGGTATCAATTGCGCTCTAGGCGCTGAATTAATGCGGCCTTACATCGAAGAATTGGCCGGTGTTGCAAATGTGTATACCAGTGTTCATCCCAATGCCGGTTTGCCGAATCCTTTATCTGAAACGGGTTACGACGAATCGCCGGAATATACCGCAAATCAGATCAAAGGTTTTGCGCAATCTGGGTTTGTCAATATTGTAGGCGGCTGTTGCGGTACCACGCCGGCCCATATCAAAGCCATTGCACATGCCGTGGCCGATCTCGCGCCGCGTAAAATACCGGACATTCCAAAGAAACTACGTTTGTCCGGATTGGAACCATTAAACATCGGCGATGATTCATTGTTTGTCAATGTCGGTGAGCGTACCAATGTCACTGGTTCCAGAGCATTTGCCCGATTAATTCTCAATGGCGACTTTGCTGAAGCACTGAATGTAGCACGTAGTCAGGTTGAGAATGGTGCACAGATTATCGATATCAACATGGACGAAGCGATGCTGGATTCGCAAAAAGCTATGGTGACTTTTCTTAATCTAGTAGCGGCTGAACCGGATATCTGCAAAGTGCCGATCATGCTGGATTCCAGTAAATGGACTGTAATTGAGTCCGGCTTGAAGTGTGTACAGGGCAAATCGATCATCAATTCGATCAGCATGAAAGAAGGTGAGGCCGAATTTATTCACCATGCCAAATTAGCGCGCCGTTATGGCGCTGCAGTGATCGTCATGGCTTTTGATGAACAGGGCCAGGCTGATACCTTGCAGCGTAAAGTACAAATTTGCACGCGTAGCTATCATTTGCTTGTTGCTATGGGTTTCCCACCGGAAGATATTATTTTTGATCCGAATATTTTCGCAATTGCTACAGGGATTGAAGAACATAATAATTACGGCGTCGATTTTATTGAGGCGACCCGCATTATCAAACAAACTTTGCCGTATGCTAAAGTGAGTGGCGGGGTATCTAACGTGTCTTTTTCTTTCCGGGGTAATGAACCGATTCGTGAAGCAATTCACACCGCTTTTTTATATCACGCAATTAGGGCCGGTATGACAATGGGTATTGTCAATGCCGGGCAATTAGGCGTGTACTCGGACATTCCCGCTGAATTACTTGAGAAAGTGGAAGATGTTATTTTGAACCGGCGTACAGACGCTACCGAACGGTTAGTCGAATTTGCCGAAAACTTCAAAGGACAAAAGAAAGAACAAATCGAAGATTTGGCGTGGCGTAATGAACCACTGCAACAGCGTTTGACGCATGCGTTAGTCAAGGGTATTTCCACGTATATCGTGGAAGACACCGAAGCGGCACGGGTTGAAATTGAAAAACAGGGCGGGCGTCCGATCCAAGTTATCGAAGGGCCTTTGATGGAAGGCATGAGTGTTGTCGGCGACTTATTTGGAGCCGGTAAAATGTTTTTACCACAAGTGGTTAAATCGGCGCGTGTGATGAAACAGGCTGTGGCGCATTTATTGCCGTTTATCGAAGCTGAAAAAAAATTATCAGGAGACAGCAAACCTAAAGGAAAGATTGTCATCGCTACAGTCAAAGGTGATGTACACGATATTGGAAAAAACATCGTTACAGTGGTACTGCAATGTAACAATTATGAAGTCATTAATATGGGTGTTATGGTACCAAGCGCACAAATTCTTGATATGGCGCGACGTGAGAAAGCCGATATTATCGGTCTGTCAGGTTTGATTACACCATCACTGGAAGAAATGGCGCACGTCGCTAAGGAGATGCAACGCGAGGGGTTTACCATTCCATTGCTGATCGGCGGAGCAACGACTTCCCGTGTGCATACCGCTGTCAAAATTGCACCACATTATGAGGGATCAACGGTTTGGGTGCCCGATGCGAGCCGGGCAGTGGGGGTGTGCAGTAATTTGTTGTCACAGGATTTACAAGCACGTTATGTTCAGGAAATTAAAGATGAATATGAGAAAGTGCGCAATCAGCATAAAAACAAAAAAGGCCCTGCAAAATTACTTACCCTGGCCGAAGCACGTGTCAATGCATTCAAAACCGACTGGGAGAATTACCAACCGTATCAACCAGAATTGATTGGTATTCGTACGTTGAATAATTATCCATTAGAAAAGATTGTTCCTTATGTCGACTGGACGCCTTTCTTTCAAGCCTGGGAACTTGCTGGGCGATATCCGGATATATTGAAGGATGAAGTGGTCGGAGAGACGGCCAGTCAGTTATTTCGTGATGCACAGGTAATGCTGAAGAAAATTGTTGAGCAGAAATGGCTTAGCGCCAACGCGGTGATCGGTTTATTTCCAGCAAATTCTGTGGGTGATGACATCGAAATCTACACCGATCAGACGCGTAGCAAGATCGCAATGACTTATCATTGCCTGCGTCAGCAAGACCAGAAACCTTCGGGGAAACCTAACCGCTGTTTGTCCGATTTTATTGCTCCGAAAGAAACCGGTATCCAAGATACCATCGGTTTATTCGCAGTGGGCGCCGGGTTTGGTATTGATGAACGTATCAAAGCGTTTGAAGAAGCCAACGATGATTACAGCGCCATTGTGCTCAAAGCGCTCGCCGATCGCTTGGCCGAAGGTTTCGCCGAGCACATGCACGCGCGTGTGCGACGCGAATTCTGGGGTTACGCCAAAGATGAAAATCTCACTAACGGACAATTGATCAACGAAGAATACCGCGGTATTCGCCCTGCACCAGGCTATCCCGCTTGTCCAGATCATACCGAAAAAGGCGCGTTATTTGCTGTGTTAAGTGCCACGGAAAATGCCGGAATTGTCATCACAGAATCGTTTGCTATGGTGCCTACCGCAGCGGTATCAGGTTTTTATTTTTCACATCCCGAATCCACTTTCTTCGCCGTTGGAAAAATCGGTAAAGACCAAGTCGAGGATTATGCCAAGCGCAAAGGTTGGACACTGGAAGAAGCGGAACGATGGCTTGCGCCGGTATTGGCATATGAGCGATAAGATAATCCCTTTTTCTACAGTGCAGCAGCGAATCGTCTAAATGCATAAGATGGCACTCAGCGTGACACAGAGTGCTTTTTAATCCCATTATTAATCAGTTTTAAGTGGCATGCTTCGTTCCGGCGCAGCTCACCTTGACTGTGTGCGCATCGGCACCATTAGGCACCTTCATGCCAAAGAGCCACTGATCGCCTTTATTTCTCCAGAGCGTATTTTATTACGCTGTGTGCAGCCAAATTGATACAGGCAAATAAATCAGTGTTTCCTTAAAAAATTTGACCAGAAGATTTCTTTATCCACCCCAAAAGCGGAAATTTCCTGTGTCCAAATGAACAAAATTCGAAGCGGGGTAATAACCTACACCGCCAGTCTGCAGTGACATCGCGGCAGTGCGAAGATCAGAAAGTCTACGACCTGGTAAGCGGATATCAATGGCCTTTCCGTGGGTATGTAAGCTGTTTTTTGCAACGCCTCCGCTTTGTGCTGCCAGCATTTGATTGGATGCGGGCGAACGGTAGGCCGAAATGACATGAAATTCCTGATTCGTGCCCAGTTTGCGTTGTAAAAGATGCAGAATATCGAATAACTCCGGATCGATGGCATAACGATCACCAGTGCGGTGGTCACGCAATACGTGATTGATTTCCCGGAGTGCGCCAGGGACATAGCGGCCATTTGCCCAATAAACCTGGCGGACACGTTCGCCAGTGTGCAAATTAAGAAAACTTAGTTTCTTCTCGAAAGGGCGTTTTTTGGTGACTGCTGCATGGGCCGTTGTTGCAAGCGGTAATGCCAATAACGTACACGCGCTTAATCCTGTTTTTAAAAAGTGGCGGCGGCTATGCGCCAGTTTGGTTTCTGATAAATTGTTTCGATTCAAAAACTTTTGTATCAGCATCGTATTTTTTCTCCGGAAAAATTTATGAGTATTGGTAAAAACAACTACCAGCCGGCATATTGCAATGCGCGTAAATCTCGGCGATAAATATCGGGTGAAAAATGAATTTGACCTTGTTCGTCAACCCAGGCCGTACTATACACCAAGTAGACGGGCATTTGTCTAGGTAAATGCACGGTTTTTGTTTTGCCGCTATCCATATCGGCAAGAAATTTATCCGGCAAGGTTTGCTCATTCAGCAGAAAAGCGGCCAATTCCAGAGGTTTTTCCAAACGGATACAGCCGGAACTAAAAGTACGGATATCTTTTTGGAACAATGACTTGGAAGGTGTGTCGTGCAAATATATATTAAAGGAATTGGAAAACATGAATTTGATCCGGCCCAGTGCATTGTGCGTTCCCGGATCCTGGCGTAATACGTAAGGAAAACCTTTTTTAATAGCGTGCCAATCGATTGTGTCAGGATTAATGGATTCGAGAGTACGGTTATGGCCGGAATAAATCTTAAAACCGTTAGAAGTGAAATAATCCGGATTTTTTTGCTGCTTTGGCAATAAATCTTTGGTTGCAATACTGACGGGTACCGTCCAGTACGGATTCAAGACCATGTGTGAGAGCGCACCATTAAAACTAGGGGTTGAGCGATAGTCACGGCCGACAATAATCCGCATACTGAGTGGAGCGGCATCTTGTTTAACAGCGGTGAGTCTAAAACCAGCGGTATTGACCAACACGTATCGTTGGCCTAAATCTGCGGGGAGCCAACGCAAGCGCTCCATGTTGACGCGTAGTTGGCGTATTTTCCATTCGAGCGAAATATTTAATGCGTGGATAGTATTTTTTCCAATGATGCCGTCTGCGATTAAGCCGTGCTGGATCTGAAACGCTTTGATAGCGCTTACCAATGTATCATCGTATTGCGGACTACTGCTGGGCGCTAAATGGTATACCGCAATTCCGTCAATATCATAGGTCTGAGCCATACGCTGGCGAATCAAAGGGATGATCGCATCCATTTCGCCCGGATGTATGCTTTTCGTCGCAGGAATAGGATTCCAATTGGCATGATTGTGCACAAGGCTCTGGTAACGTATCAAAGCTTGTTTGAGTAATTGATAGTGATGCTTTTGCGGTGATAAATCACGAAGTGATTGCGGTAATTGAGCAGTCTCGAGTGCTTTTTGCAAAAATGCTACTGCATCAAAGGCTGCTTGCGGAATATGCCAATCCGGATCAGCCAGGCTGGCTTGGAGTTTTCCACGCGTTAAGTCACGCGCTAACATGAGTACTGCATGGCTGGTTAATAATTCCAATTCAATTGCTGCCGGTAAAAATTGACTGGCTTGCTGTTGTAATTGGCGCAATTGTTCTAACCGGTAGTCGCGGCTATCCAAGCCTTCTGTTTCCGCGCTGGCGATAAAGTCGAGCGCTGCTGTCAGTAACGGTGATTCCGGTTCTCCCGTCATCCAGATGGGTTGAAAACTGCGTGTTGTATATAACCGCTGCAAGTCTGCAAGATCAGTCTTCTTTAATTTAAGTGAGTCCGGTTGCAAAAGCCGCTGTTCCAATACCCGGGTTTCCACAGTAAGAACATGAGAAAACACTGGATTGGATAGTAAACATGAGTAGAAAAAAAATTGCAGTATCCGAAAGAATGCGTTAACCGAAGAGTGAAGCACGTGCAGATTCCTTTGCTGTATAGGGCGGTTATATCAAATGGCGGATTTTATCATTGATGCCCGATGGCTATTGGGTTATCACGATTGGCAGAACTAGAATGTCTTGCAATGAGATGGTTTATATCCATGCTTGTTGCAGCATAACGCTACCGAGTAGATGAGCATCCGCTTCCGGAGTTTGTGCAATTTCCGCAGCCAGCCATTTACGGTCAACCTCATTGCCGCCTAATCGGGATAGTTGCAACGTTAATTCCGCCTCATCGGCAGAACGCCCAAGTGTCCGGTTATAGATCGTTTGAATATAATCCAGATCGGATAAATCACCTAAATTAGCTGTTTGTTCGAACCATTGCAGGATGTGTTCCGGTTCTATTTGCCCTTCCAGAGCTTGCTGGCCTACCCGCCATTCGATAGGCGTAATATCACGGTTAAAAAAGCTATGGAACAAACGAGCCAGAATGCTTTCAACTGAGTTATGAGCAATGGCTACCGTTTCGCCGCTATCAAAGGCAATGATTTCAGCATTTTTGAGACTCAGCATGGATCCTGTGCTTAATTGCGTCAGTTCCAAGCGGTCATTGACAAATTCTAGATAATTGTCATCGCGCTTGCCCGGCATATGCAGCACATCGTAGCCTGCGCCACCATCAGCTTTAAGCGCCAATCCTAAAGGCAAATAGCCTTCATCATCGCTATCATCCGCAACAATTTCACGGAGAGCATTGATTTGAATAATACTGCTATCGGTTTCCAAACCTGCCAACAATTCATCGTTGCTTTTATCTAGCAATCCAATGGCTTCAGGCAGGTTACGAAAAGCTGCCAAAATATCATTGCTACCGGCATCCTGCCAATTTTGCACGGCATGCCCTTCATCAGCCGTTAAATCGCGTTGCAGCCAGGTTCTTACCAGATAGTGCGCGACAGCCTCCACGTTGGAGTAGGCTATAGCCAAAGCGGGACCATTGGTAAATTGAATCAGTTCAACATCGGTAAACGTATCCGCTGTGCCATCAGCGTGTGTGAACGTAATGGCATTGCCATCGATCGCTATCTGATAGCCGGTTAGCTCACCGGCTTGTAATGCGCTGTCAAATCCGCTACCGCCATTGAGTTGGTCATTTCCCGTGCCACCGTTCAACTGATCGTTGCCAGTGCCACCAAAAATAATGTCATCACCGTCATCTCCAGAAATTTGATCGCTGCCGCTAAGGCTGCCTACCGTATCGGCGCCGCCGCCGCCGGACAATGTATCATTGCCAGCACCGAGGACGATAAATTGCTGTTGATGATCGCCGGCAACAAAGTTTTCGCCGCTACCGCCGGTTACTCGCGTAGCACCAATGATTAAAGCAAATGCAACATGATCCAGTTGAATGATGGTGCCGGATGGCAGATTGTCGGCATCAATAATCAGCAGTAATGGTTCATTATTTTCTATGGCTGAGCCAGTAATGACGATTGGAATGTCAGGTACTTGATTATCTGCGACGGATGGGGTAACAACTTGTACAGTGGCGTGCTGATCGACTGTCAAGGTTGAAATAAATTTATTTGCTTGGTTGATCATTTCGCTACTGAGCGGAGTGTCTGATCCCAATAATTCCTCGATGTGCTGAATAACGTCAGTTGTTGCATCGCGCAGATGCAACGATTGCCTGCCTATAATTTTTAGGCCGGTGTCGATCGGCAAACTCATCGTGAGTAAGGTATTTCCATCGGAGTTTTTTAAAGGGATGTCAGCATACGCTCTGAATAAGCTTGCAGGATCATCTTGACGATCGCTGCTAATTGGCGCGACAGTCGTGACAATCGTGCCATTCGATTGCTTGGTGGTACTCGCGGTTACACCATCGATGATGGTTAAGGTTGGAGATGAATTGCTGTTCCCGCTCGCGCTGGATGAGGAACTTGCAATGGTTGCTGTAATGCCATTTCCAACGAGATCGGCAACATTGGCACTGGCATCGGCGCCGATCATCCAGTCTTCCGCGGCGGCCAGATTATAAGTGGTGGCATCTGTGGATGCTGTCCCTGTTTTATTTAACAGCAGATTGACAGCAGTTTTATCCGTTGCACTCAAGGTGGCGGTAAACGATGTACCGGATGTGATTTCAACATCGTTGGAATCAGTCAGTGTGTAGGTTGCGCCACCTTCTCCAGTAAACGTGAACTTTGAAGCATCGATATCATTGGCTGCGCCGCTGGCTTTTAAAAAACCGCTTCCCGTTACTACCAGTGCTCCACTGCTGGCGTTATAAGTAGCTGTTATAATAACAGGAACGGCAACATTGGAAACGGTAATGCCGTTGCCGGTGGCATCGACTACGTTGACCGCAGCATGAGCGCCTGCGGCCCAATCTTCCGCGGCTGCCAGATTGTAAGTTGTGGCATCGGTGGAAGTGGTGCCATTTTTATTGACGATCTGATTAACCGCTGCTTTGTCCGAACTGCTCAATATCACGGTGAATGCTGTGCCGGAAGTAATTTCGACATCGGCGGAGTCGGTCAGGGTATAAGTTGCGCCACCTTCGCCGGTGAAGGTGAATTTTGATGCATCGATATCATTTGTGGCGTCGCTAACTTTTAGCAAGCCAGTTCCGGTAACGACCAATGCACCGGCATCAGCATCGTAACTGGCAGAAGTAATCGTCGGTACGGCTACATTTGCAGCGGTAATGCCGTTGCCGGTGGCGTCGGCGGTATCGCCGCTGATGGCGTTGGTATTCCAGTCATCCGCCGCTGCCAGGTTGTAGGTGGTGCCACTGGTGGAAGCGGTGCCGTTTTTGTTGGCGATCTGGTTGACGGCGGCTTTGTCGGTGGCGCTCAGGGTGATCGTGAATGCCGTGCTCGAGCTGATTTCGACATCGGCGGAATCGGTCAGCGTATAAGTGCTGCTGCCTTCGCCGGTGAAGGTGAACTTTGACGCATCGATGTCGGCTCCGCCGCCGTTAGCCTGCAGATTGGTGGCGGTCACGACCAGTGCTCCGGATGAGGCATCGTAAGTGGCCGAGGTAATGCGTGGATTGATTGAAACCGTAACCGCATTGACGGCGTCGCTGATATCGATGGCGGCATCGGCGGCGCTCAACCAATTATCGGCGGCCGCCAGATTGTAAGTCGAACCGCCGGCCGACGTTGTGCCGGTTTGATCCATCAACGCATCGACGTTGGTTTTGTCGGTGCCGGTCAATGTCACGCTGAATGAAGTTGCCGAAGTGATTTCGACGTCTGACGGACTGGTAATCGTATAAGTGGCATTGGCAACACCACCGGTCAAGGTCAGCGTGGAAATGTCTATATCGTTGCTGACGCCGGTTTTTTTGAAAAGATTGCTGCCGCTAACAACCAGAATGCCGGTATCGGAATCATAGGTGGCCGACGTGATCGTGGGTGTCTGCACATTGCTGACGGTGATGCCGTTGCCGGTCAGATCGGCGACGGTGATCGAAGCCGCAGCGCCGGCCATCCAGTCTTCGGCTGCCGCGACATTGTAGGTGGTCGCACCGGAAGACGTTGTGCCATTCTTGTTCAACAATCCGCGAATCGCCAACTGGTCGTCCGCATTGAGCGTGACGCTGAAGGCAGTGGCCGACGTCACGTCGACAGCCGACGAAGTCAACGTATAACTGCCGCCTTCACCCGTCAGCGTGAGCAGTGAAACTGTCACATCGTTGCTGGCGCCGCTGTTGGCAACGAAGTTCGTTCCGCTGACCGTTAGCACGTTGGTGCCGGCGTCGAACGTGGCGGAAGTAATAACGGGTGCGGCGTAGTTGCTGACGGTGATACCGTTGCCGGTCAGATCGGCGACGGCAACGGCGCTATCCGCGCCTGCCGCCCAATCTTCGGCACCGGCCAGGTTATAGGTGGTGCTGCTGATCGATGACATGCCGTCTTTATTCAGCAACGCTTCGACGTTGGTCAGGTCGGCGCCGGTCAGAGTCACTGAGAATGACGTATCAGAAGTGATTTCTACATCAGTTGCCGTGGTCAGCGTGTAGGTCGCGCCGCCTTCGCCGGTGAAAGTCAGCTTGGACAAATCGATATCGTTGCTGGCGCCGCTTTTTTGCAAGAAGCCAGTGCCGGTAACGGTTAGCACATTGCTGCTGTAATTGTAGGTGGCTGAAGTGATCGCCGGTGCTGCGATATTCGAAACGGTGATGCCGTTGCCGGTGGTATCCGCGACGACGACAGCGCTATCCGCACCTGTTGCCCAGTCTTCCGCCGCAGCCAAATTGTAGGTGGTGCCGCTGGTGGAAGATGTGCCGTTTTTATTGATGAATTGGTTGACCGCGGCTTTGTCGGCGCTGCTTAACGTAATGGTAAAAGCCGTGCCGGAGGTGATTTCGATATCACTGCTGTCAGTCAGCGTGTAGGTTGCACCGCCTTCCCCGGTAAAAGTGAATTTGGAGGCATCGATATCGTTAGTTGCGCCACTCGCATTCAATAATCCGGTTCCAGTGACCACTAAATCACCACTGCTGGCGTCATACATTGCCGAAGTAACCGTTGGTGCCGCGACATTGGAAACGGTGATACCATTGCCAGTGGTATCGGCGACTGCTACGGCGCTGTCGGCACCGGCAGCCCAGTCTTCCGCCGCCGCCAGGTTGTACGTGGTGCCGCCAGTGGAGCTGGTGCCGTTTTTGTTGACGATTTGGTTGATGGCGGCTTTGTCGGTGGCGCTCAGCGTGACGGTAAATGCCGTGCCGGATGTGATCTCGACATCGGCGGAATCGGTCAGCGTATAAGTATCGCCGCCTTCGCCTGTGAAGGTGAATTTGGAAGCATCGATATCGTTGGCGGCACCGTTCAGTTTCAGCAAGTCGCTGCCGGTTACCGTCAGGGTGCCGCTGCTAACATCGTAAGTGGCGGAGGTGATCGTTGGCGCAGCGATATTCGAGACGGTAATACCGTTGCCGGTGGTATCCGAAATATCGGTGTTGCCGATGACCGTGTTCCAGTCGTCTGCCACGGCGATATTGTAGGTAGTGGCGCCGGTTGAGCTGGTACCGTTTTTGTTGACAATCTGATTGACAGCAGCTTTGTCGGTGCTGCTCAAAGTGACGGTGAATGCGGCGCCGGAGGTGATTTCGACATCGCTCGAATCTGTCAGTGTGTAGGTCGAACCGCCTTCGCCGGTGAAGGTCAACAGCGAAGCGTCGATGTCGTTGGCCGCGCCGCTGGCTTTGACCAGGTTCGCGCCGGTAACGGTGAGCGTGCCGGTGCTGGCGTCATACGTGGCGGAGGTGATCGTCGGCGTTTGCACGTTGCTGACGGTAACGCCGTTGCCGGTGGTGTCGGCGTTGCCGCTTTGCGCCGGATTCCAGTCGGCTGCCGCTGCCAGATTGTAAGTCGTGCCGCCGACCGAGCTGGTGCCGTTTTTGTTCAGCAAGCCTTCGACATTGAGTTGATCGGTGGCATTCAACGTAACAGTAAAGCTTGTTGCAGATGTTATTTCCACGTTTGATGATGTCAATGTATACGTTGCACCACTCTGACCGGTCAATGTCAGTTTTGATACGTCGATATCATTAGTTGCACCACCAGTGGCCACCATGTTGGTACCGGTTACCGTCAGAGCATTGCTGCTGGCATCGTAGGTGGCTGAAATGATCGTCGGTGCAGGCGTTGGCTGGAAAACAAAGTTCTCGAACAAAACATTGTCCTGTCCTGGTGTTCCTGAATCATAATACCCCGAAGTTGTTTGCCGCACCCGAATTTCGTCGACACGGTCAAAATCAGATGATAAATTGATAGTTTGGTTGACTGTGCCACCGGTGAGCGTTAGAGCTTGTGTGGCTACTTGCGTGCCATCACGAAAACCGATTGCCTGCATGGAAGTAAAGATGTTTAATCCTTCCGTCATTTTTAGCGAAACCAAATCGAATTCGCCGCCACTAGCAGTGGCAAAAACAAACCAAGTTCCTGTCGTGCCGCCGCTGCTGCCATCGTTCAAGCCAATACCGACCGATACACCCGATCCGAATTGAGAAAGTGAATCGTATAAACCGGCAGGTGCGGTTAGATTGCTCAATGATGCAAAAGCTACACCGAGTCCGGAATCGGTACCTTTGACGGTTAAATTGCCATAACTCGTAGTTGCTTTGGTATAACTGCTCAGCGGTTCGCCGCTGAGTTCATCTTCGACGAATGAAATGGTTTCCGTCGCTAAGGTAGCGGCATAAGATTCCAGCGTAATCTGGCTAAAAATTGAATCATCCCTGATCTGGCCATGACGAAATGCTAATGTCCAGCTTCCGCCTAAAGCTTTGGCACCGGTAATGCCCATCGAAGCGGCAATGTTGGTTGCAATGGTACTCCCTAATTCACGTACAAATAGTTGGCCAAGCAGATCTTTTGCAATGTTGCAACCATATAAGAAAATTTCCGAGGTTTTGTTGAGTGCAAGATTCCATGATTGTATGGCTGATCGATAAATATTGAGTGTGTAAAGATTGAGCACTGTGTTGCCCAGTTGTAGCTCGGCTTGACTGCCATGAGACAGAATATGAACGCTGTCGATATCGCAATATTGACTTAATTTCTCGGTAATTTGCAGAATTCCATCTTGCTGGGCATCCAGAATGACAACTTCTGTTCCAGCTATCACGCCGGTAATCAGTGTTTGATAATCGGTAACATTACTGTCGATGAACAAAACAGTTCTTTTCGATGATGTAATTGACTGATTTGTCATGGTCTGATTCCTTTTTCTTTTTGGAGAGTTAATTTTCTTGCAAATGCTGCGCAATTTTCATATCAAGATTAGCGCGCCATGTTTGGGGCATTACGGTTAGGATCTGCTGCAAAATTTCTTTTGCCGCAGCAACTTCTTTTTGATCTTCCGATCGTTGCGTAGCTGCTGAAAGCCACAGATAGGCTTTGGCGAGATGTTCCGCCGTCAATTGGTGCGTGTGCGAATCGGGTTCTGCGGAATAGAATTGTTTACCTGCCTGGAAATACGCCGGTACGAATTTTAAAGCGGCGGCTTGTTCAAACATTTGCCGGATGATTTCAGGCTTTTGTTCGTTTAACATGCCTTGCTGCATGATCATGCCCAAGTAATAAAATGCTTCAGGAGCATGGTTTTGTGCGGCAGTTGCAAACCAATGATAAGCTTCCTGCAAATTTTGAATGGTTGAATCACCGTGCAAATAAAATTTTCCCATCCAAAGTTGTGCGGACAGGGAGCCTTGTAATGCTCCCGGACGGCATAGGGCAAGTGCTTTGTGGGGATCTTTGGTGACGCCTCTGCCAGTCATTAAGAGATTACTGAGCCGGCAATTGGCGTGAAGCTGACCGGCTTGTGCAGCCTTTTGATACCAGTGGGCAGCGGCTGCAAAATCTATTGGGCGATGGCTGCCTTGTTCCAAGCAAATGCCAGTCATATATTGCGCAGTTGGAATGCCGCCTTGCGCGGCTTGTTCAAACCACCGGCATGCAATGACTGGGTCGGCAGCTCGTCCCCAGCCATTTTGATAGAACAGCCCGATGGTGAATTGTGCCAGCGGATTGTTGTGCTGTTGCACGGCCGTCTGGTAACTTGCAAAAGCTTTTTCATAATCGCCACCCGCCAAAGCTACTTGAGCCGCTTTCATGAGGGAATCAGCATTTGTCTGTGTTGCAAGAGTTACAACAGGCAACAGCGTGACAGCAACGAATGTTATCTGTAGAAATTTCTTCATTGTCCTGAAATTCGAATCAACATCTGAGAAAATTTTCCAGCAGTAACAATGATTATGGACGTGATGGAAAAATACCGTCGGTTGCAATGATACAATTGACCACTAAGAACGGTTGCATGATCGGGAATGGTTGTGAATTTCCGCTATTTCCGACGGTGACAGCGGTGGTAGTCGTTGTCACGATATTGAGATTGTTTAATGTGGTTTGAATTGAAGCCGGATGCATGTTGACATTAGGCGCTGTAGTCGAGGAATAAATCTTGGTAAGCGGGGCAGATGAGATTGCGGCTGCGTTATTTCCTGGTGATGTGGTGTCACCTGCCACATTGGCTCCTTTCAGCGTTGAGGTTGCATTGGCGCCTGAATCCAGCGTTGATGTTGAAGTCGATACAGCACTGGCGGGATGATTATGTGCAGGCATGTTAACAAGGGATAATGTGACATTTTCCCCACCACCGCTTTGTCCCATGGAGTAGTTGCTACCGCCACTGAGCTGACCTTTATGGACGGGAACCCTGCCGCGCATATCGGGTAGTTTGAAAGTTGTATTGCCATTTCCGCCATAGGTCGTGCCTATTAAAGAAAATAACGCCGCATTCTGATTAATAGACATTTCCTGCCCATCACAAGTGGCCCATCCGACTGGCGCATAGTTAAATCCCACAAAACTGATTTCGCCGACAAAAGGATCCATGCCTGCCGAGACAGAACTGGAAAATGAAGCGCATAGCGCCAATGTGACTGTAAGCTTGGTGAATTGATGCGTTTTATGTATAGCCTTCATGCTTATTCCCCTTTTTAAAATGTCATGCTTATTTCAAAGATTATGTTTGCGCGAATGATCAAAGTAATTTTTTATTGATAAAATCATGCCGGTATCGTAGCAGCCTATTCTGTTTATCATTTTGTGGTAATAAGCAATTTTTTGCCTTTTATTCTGCGCAATTGGGGGGATATGCTACGACTAACAATCTAATTTATAGAGTGAGGTGATCAGTTATGAAATTGTTTTTGGGAATTCTATTATTCGTTCTGATTATCGTGTCGGCGCGTTTTAGAAAGTTTGCAGCGGTTGCGGTACTGGTAGGTATAACAGTGGTGTTATTAGTCTGGCAATATCAGGAATATGCCCGAGACAGCGTTAAAAGCAAGATTCTTCCTGTTGAGTTGGTTCTACAACATATATCGATTAAGCCATCGACTAATAGCGATGACTACGAAATGACAGGTCGTGTCATCAATAACTCAGAGAGATATACTTTGAATGGTCTGCTATTAAATGTTATTGCGAAGGATTGCAGGGATAACGAACCTATTGACTGCCTGGTTGTTTCAGAACAAAAAGAAAATGTTTATATTACGATACCGCCGCGCCAAGCCAGAGATTTTAGAAAAAATATTTATTTATATTCCCATCAAACGATAAAAGATAACCTGGTTTGGGATTATTCCATCCAATATGTCACTGCCGAATAGCTGGAAATTCATTGTTGTGATTTCTAACATCAACGATGGGTTTTTGAGGATAGGCGGCTAAAAAACAGTTTTGATGGATATCCAAAGTTCCAAGCCAGCAAAAAATATTTTTTACTGGCTTAAAATCAGAGCAATGACAGTCAGCGGCCGAAACGAGAACGGGTTAATTTTATATCAGCCCGTTGCCAGGCTTTTGCAAATCTTGTTTTGATAATGGCTGCGCGCTCATGTTTGTTTTGTGCTGTTAATGCCTGCATCAAGCCAAAAAGTGCCCAACCGTTATCGCGGTTGTGTTTCAGGTCTTCCCAATAAACGGTTTCCGCTTCTTCGGCTCTACCAATCGTTAACAACATCGCGCCCAATGCCAAGCGCGGCGGAAACTGAAACTCCGCTGGCTCGGTGTATTGCAACGCATCCTCGAGACGAACCGCTTTATCGAGATGCAAAATGGCTTGATCAAATTGAGCCCGTGCAAATGCAATTTCTCCTGTAAGCACTTCAACAGCAATATTCAGAATGCTGCTGGCATTATTTTTAGAAATCACAATGTCATCCGCTATGAGTGCTTGAGTATTTTTTCGCAATTCTTCCAGTTCCTGCTCGGCTTGCTGGATTTGATCCGTAGCGACCAACGCAAGGCCTCGTATGTAATGCCAACTGCCATGAATAAACAAGTTATCGGTCTGCGGAGCAGGTTCGGCAAGAATTTCCTGCCACAATCCGAATCGCGCCAATGCCCAGTACGGTGCCACGCGGAAAATAGCTGTAAGGGGTATTTCCTGTAAGGTTTTTTCATCAATCATATTTGCAGCTTTTCGCGCGGATTCAATCGCGAGCTTGCTTTGACCATCTGCAGTGGCGGCATACCAGAGAAAATGTATATTGTGCGGATAATATAGAACCGGATAATGCCCCTTTTCATGGCATTGCGAAATATAATTTTCATCAACCGCGATGGCCATTTGATTGCTTTTGATGGAATCTGCGTAGCGTCCGATGTTTTGATAGATATGTGCTGTCATATGAACCAAATGCCCGGCCTCTGGCACCAGATGCAATAAGGTATCGGCCGCTTGCTCGGCTTTTTCCGGAGTTTTCGTCGATTCCATCAAATGAATATACATATGCAATGCGCCTGGGTGTAGCGGATTGTCCTGCAATACTTTCTCTGTGAGCGCAACGACTTCAGCGATACCTTCATGTGGTGTGCCATCCGGCATCCAGTAACCCCACGGCGACAAATCCATGACCGATTCAACATACAGCGTGGCGATATCCTGATCGTCCGGGAATAACTGATGTACCTTGCGCATGGCTTGCGCGTAGGCCTTATCGTTAGTTTTTCGCTGTTGAGCATGACCGCTATAACGTTTTTCCAGTGCTTCGATCAATGCCAGTTCACGTGGCGAAGCATGCTGCATTAACTGCTTGGCTTGCTGGATTAATTGTTGGGCCTGAAGCTCATGGTCTTTCTCCATGTCGGCGTTAATGTTGGGACCAAGAACCAGTGCTTGGCCCCAGTAAGCCATCGCAAGTTCGGGATCAAGCCGCGCCGCTTCCCGGAAAGCCCGGCCAGCTTCTTCGTGATTAAATCCATACGACAGATTAAGGCCCTGATTGATGTAGAGCTGTGCTTGCTGATTTTGCGTACTGACTGGAAACGTGTGGTTTCCAAGGTTCATGAGGCGGGGTGCGTCCTCTTTTTCTTCGCATGTCAAATAGTTTGTTTTTTTCGATGACGCATGATGATCGGAACGATCTTCAGTTATAGGTAATTTTTCCTGTTGCTGGCTTGTTGCCGCTGCTTTCTCTAAAGCCGTGCAAGACTGCAAACCGTAAGCTGCAATCAGCGAACCAAGAATGGCTATCATAAATTTGAAATTACTGGATTGCATAGCGCCACCTTTTATTTAAACGATTATGACGGTTGAATTGATCACTTGGTGTAAGGTAGTATTGTATGCGTTTCTTTGCTGTTGGTAATGGCAAAGGCGATTTTCTTGCAGTCTATTTATCACCGAGCTTGGCATGCTGAAGCTTTTACAGATAACAAGTTATTAATTAAAAGGATGCGATATTATGATTAATTCTATTTATTCCCCGTTTCGTCCGGCTGTTCTGATTCTGATAGTGCTATTAAGCTTTACCATATCCGGTTGTGCCGGTTCTCCAACGCAAGCAAGTACCGGTCAATTTATCGATGATTCAGCAATTACTACAAAAATTAAGACCAAATTATTAGATGATCCAGTTGTAAGCGGACTTGCGATCAGTGTCGAAACGTTTAAAGGTACCGTCCAGCTCAGTGGATTCGCTAACTCGAAAGAGGAAATTGCGCAAGCAGAAAAAATAACAAGAAGCGTGGAAGGCGTTAAAGCGGTTCGCAACAGTATATTGCTGAAAAACTGATGGCAAAAGAATGCGGTAAAAGCTTAATTCAGTAGACATCCATTGCTAATCACCGATGGATTACAGGTATGTATGATCGTTTGCGCTTCTATCTGTAATGAATGCAAACTCATAACACAACTTTACATACATACCTGTCGTAAGAGAAAGAGAATTTACATTATCGATTATTGATTTACACCTGCTATCAGACCGTTACCTTTCTTGTCAGTACCCCAGATGCAATAATTGTAACGATTTACTCCTGGTATAATTCCCGCAGGAATTTCGGAGCAAGAACCCGTTACTAAGTTATCTGGGAGCCAGCTACCGATTCCTCCCGGTTGGTTACATACGATGATATCGATTGATCGAACCGTTTCCATGGAAAGGCCAACACTTGTGACCAGTGATGCTTTTGGCATAAATCCCGGTTTTATGCCAAAGCTTGAAATATTAGTGTGGCATTGTCCATACATGCCGTAGGGATCGCCAGCATCTTTAGCTTTTACTACCCCGATGGTAACAGCGTTACCAAATCCGTCATTTGCAGTACTGACGCAAAAATCATAAGGATTAGGGCCATTAGGGCAAGCGACACGCTCTGGTTTTGTTTTTGACCCCACATGGCTACTTTCACAAGCCAAGGTTACAATGCCTTTGATCCAACGCCTTTCCCCACCTATCAAAGATAGCTTTGACTTAAGTTGCGCACCACTAGGACAGTTGGTATAAAGGCCATTTGGATCAGTCTTGGCGTCAAATTTCAAAACTCCTAATGTGACGTTGTTACCAAGACCATCGTTGCCAGTATTTGTACAAAAAGCATAGGGACTATTAGCGGGGCAAGTGATTTTTTCGGGGGCGCCGCCTGAGAAAGGGCCACAATCCAACACCGTAATCGCTAATACATCTACTAATGACTCGCCTAAGAAAGCCACATGACTAGTCTTAGTTCCTAATGCACTACCATTTGGAGTGCAAAAACCATACAAAGCATTTGGATCGGATATTTGATTATATCCAGTAGGAGCAGTCCCTGTGGCGAATAGTTGTGTGTTAAAAAACATCAAGGCACATACAAAAAAACTTGTCCAGACACTTCGATATTGAATGGGTGACATGATTTATCTCCTCAATTAGTAAGTTTACTGTAACACCAAGTTATTTCATATTATTGTTATTGCCGTCAGTGTAACCTGTATATCTTATGACATATTGATAAATATCAAGAAATATCGTTAGCGCTTTTTATTTTGAGAGTTGCTGAATTTATGTTTTATGGAATAAAAAGAAAGAATAGAACGTATCCCGTGATAGAAGAAATCTGTCAGATTTTAGCTAAAAAGGAATAGTGGCATCCACAGAGAATAAGAATTGGTCTTTTTTGCCATCGAATGGACGGAATGCCATGTCAATGCCGTCGGCTCTATCGTAGCGAATATTTTTCCGGATGCTGGCGTTTTGTAACGGCTTCCAGCCGATCCCCAGTCTCTTTGCAGGTTTCCAATTCAGGCCCAATGTTACGGCATAGTAGTTCGCAGGGGCACTGATAAAAGGGACGTTGCCCGCATAACTGACACCATTATTATTCAATGCAGATAATATGCGATAAGGCGAAAACACGCGCCAGCCGTTACGGTCATGAAATCGTTCAGCGCGTATGCCAATGGATAAATCACGCAGCACTTCATACGTTAAATGGGTGTTGATGCTATACCATGCGGCATTTTTGATGCCGCCAGGGAGGTTGATGTTGCTTGCCCAACCGTGGGTATGCTGCAATACCAGGTGGGTTTTCGGCGTTAACCAATGTTGCAGGACAGTGCTGTACATAAGCCAAGGCTCATTCACGGCGGTTTGCCCATAGGTTCCGCCAAGTGTCGCGGTAGTTCTTTTGTCATTGCTATGCCAAAGAATTTGAGCGATTCCACCCCAATTATCCAATTGCTTATCAAAACCGCCATCCCAACCGCCGGTTGCGCTGCCTGTGGTTGCACCTCCGCGGATCGACCAGTTTTTATTGATCGTATAATTACCCAAAAATCCGGTATGCGTGAATGGTTCGCCACTGTTGAGAATATAGGCGCGGGTATAAAAAAAGTTGTCCGGAGCGGGAACGCTTTCATAACCTAAGGGTGTGTAGAAATGTCCCGCCTTGATGTTAAGGCCGTTACCGATCGGTACATAAGCTTCAAGATAAGCTTGCGGAAGCGCTATACCGTAAGTACGGGTGGAATTGCAGCACAAGTTCAGATCCCAATTACCTCGATCAGACGGTTCGCCGGTATTCTCATCAAATGCGGATATGCCGAAAGCTTGCGTATAGATAGCATCCGTTCCGAATAAGAAATCGAAACGGCCGCCGATATCCCATGATCTACCTTCGGATTCCACCGGGCGCTGTATAAATAAATTGAGCTGATTTAATTGAAATCGATTAGCGCGATCGGCAAAAGTAACTGCTCCGTTGAAGCCGTCCGAAGGATTATTGGCATTGTAAGTAGCACCGCCGTTAATCCAGCCGCCAAACTTAAGGCCGCTTTGATGGTATAGATTGGTCAAGTTGTTGGCATTTGCAACATTTAAATTCAGCACAATCCACAGTAGAAATCCTGCAGCAGTGGCACTATTTTTTGACAGGTGATTGATTTTTGCCGGTTTCATGGGTTCTGATCGAGACAATCCAAAAGAGTGAATAGGTTCGAACTCTAGCGCAATCGCAATCCTCGCAGATACAAGGAAAACCATTATTTTTTACTCAGTGAAACCATTAGATGTTGTTTGGTTTCGGGGAGTTTAGTAATGTGATTGAATATGTGAAATAAGTGTAATATATTGATTGATATAGAAATATCTTATCTGGAAAGGGCAAGCGGGGTTTGTTGAATTCGTTTGTAGATAAACCGCAGGCTAAATTGCCAGTTTTTGTGAAGTTGAATGGCGTCGTAACAGGGAATGAGTTTTTCAATCAACTGGCAATTTGATTGATTGTATTTTGGGTGGTGGTTTCATCAGTTTGCGCCCATTCATTTTCCCACTGGCTGAATTGTTCTGCCGGCATCGGCATACTGACCAGATAGCCTTGCGCTACATCGCATTTCAATGTTGCCAGAAGATCCCATACGGCCTGATTATCCACGCCTTCCGCCACCACTTCGAGATTGAGGTTATGGCCTAGCTCAATGGTTGAGCGTACGATCACAGCGGAGTCATTGTTAGTCACCATGGGCATGACAAACGATTGATCGATTTTGATTGAATCAACCGGTAATTTCTGCAGATAACTCAGACTCGAATACCCTGTGCCAAAATCATCGATGAATAATCGAATGCCGAATTTCTTAAGCTTGGTTAATGTTTCCAAGGCTCCGGCCGGATCTTTCATTAATGCACTTTCAGTCAATTCAAATTGAATCAGCTCGGGACGAATTCCCCAAGTCGAAAATAAACCTTTGATGCGATCAATAAGCAGAGGATGGTATAAATCATGCGCGGATAAATTTACAGACAAAGGCCGCTCCAATCCAGCTTCATGCCAAATATAGCTTTGGCTAAAAGCTGCGCCAAGCATCCAATGAGTCAGCGGAGTAATTAAACCGGCATGTTCAGCCAGTTTGATAAAGTCCATCGTAGCCAGCATGCCATGTACAGGATGTTTCCACCGCACCAGAGCCTCGGCCCCACATACGCGCCGGGAGGCAATGTCAACTTTGGGTTGGCAATACAGCATTAACTGATTTTGCTCGATGGCTTGGCGCAATTCACCCATCAAAGATAAGCGTCGCGTGCACTCTTGCTCCTGGCCTCCGGTATAAAGGGCAAAGCTACCCCGCGTAGAACTGGCATCCTGGGTGGCCACATTGGCACGCCACAGCAATGTATCGGCCTCGGTGGCATGGCCGGGATAGAGTGCAATACCGATACTTGTGCATGGATCGACCATTAGGCCAGCCACTTCCACGGGGTCATGCAAAACTTTAATTAATTGCTGTGCGACTTGAATGGCATAGTCCGCTCCTCCTTTAGGCAAGAGTAATGCGAAATCACTTTCTCCCACACGCGCCAATACATCATTTTCCTTAACAGCAGGTGTCATACGTTGGGCCAGTTGCTGCAGCAATTGATCGCCTGAACGATAACCCAAAATTTGATTGATTTCGCGGAAACGGCCCATATGCAAATGTAACAAGGCGAGGGCGTGATGGTTTTGCTTGGCAGTGTGAATAGCATCTTGCACGCGCTCAAGCAAGAGCGTGCGGTTGGGTAGTTCAGTCAGGGGGTCATAGTATGCCAGGCGCGTGATCGTTGCTTCGGCCACTCGTTGCTTGGCACGTATGCGCAGATTGGCGATACCATAAGCGAGATCGTCAGCCAATTCCCTGAGTAATTTAACTTCTTTTTCTCCGAACGCATCGGGCTCAACCGCGGCAATAACCAGGGTGCCCAGTATTTCGCCATCGGAAAGTAAAGGAAATGCGGTCACTGCTGCGAAGCCGGATTTGACTGCATCTTCGCGTAAGGGGGCATAAGCCGGTGTGGCAAAAGCTGGATCAGTAAGAATGTATCTGCCGATACAGGGTTGCCCGGTACGAATTGCGTTACAGCTCATCTCCGTATCCGCCCAAGAGTAATTCAATGCTTCGATAAATTCCTTATCTATCCCGACACCCACCATTACATGGACGCTATTGTCTTGGTTGTTTTCAACATAAGTGACGGCTGCCGTACGGTAACCGCCTTTTTCCACGATGACCTGGCACATATCGTGCAACAGTTCTTGCTCATCCAAAGCGTGCAATAACGTGTGATTACCGGCACTCAAAGTTTTGTGGGCGCGGGTAACGCATTCGAATTTTGTCAGTAATTCTTCAGTGGCTGGCGCCGAATTCAGACTGCCCTTATTTGATGCATCAGCAGGTTTTTTCATAGATCCTCACTTCAAAATTGCACCGGCTCCATTATAATCAATAGATTGTTTCATTTCCCGCGAGTTCTAATTTTGATGCATTGCACAGAAGAAACAAGCCTTTTTCGCGGTAACAAACTATAGGTAAAGCAGTACACTGAGTCAACGCGTTGCTGAAAAAACTTTAAAAATTATGGGCCTTGTTAGAGGCTGGAGATGGCGGAATTTTGAAAGAATAATTATATTGAACACTGATGATAAGATGACATTTCGATGAATTGGAGTGAAATAAAAAACTGGGGAAACTATTGGGAACAGCTCCGTAAGGCATTGCTGGAGCCAGCAATTGATAAGGCGTTACTGGAGGTTTCGTTGCGTGAAGCGCGCACAAAGCTACCGGTACCGGTTATATGGTTGCTGGGTAAAACACAAGCGGGAAAAACGTCTATTATCAGAGCCTTGACGGGAAGTCCGTCGGCTGAAATTGGTAATGGTTTCCAGCCGTGCACGCGCAATTCTCGCTTCTATGATTTTCCAGCAGAAACTCCGATCATCAGGTTCCTCGATACGCGCGGCCTAGGGGAAGTTTCCTATGATCCGGGCGAAGATATTCGTTATTGCGAATCGCAAGCGCATTTGTTGATTGCGGTCATGAAAGTGGCTGACATCAATCAGACCGGCATATTTGAAGTTTTACATGCGATCCGCCAGCGTCATCCCGAGTGGCCTGTACTCATCGTGCAGACCGGATTGCATGAGCTCTACCCGGTTGACTTCAAACACATACAGCCTTGGCCTTATGGTAAGGATCCGCTGCCAGATAGTATTCCATCAGATTTGCGCCGTGCCTTGCACGCACAGCAAAGCAGGTTGGGGAATTTGCCGGGTTTTGCGTCCATTCGCTGGGTGGCGGTTGATTTAACGCTTCCTGAAGATGGATTTATACCGGCGGATTACGGTTTGGAGGCCTTGTGGCAGGCTATCGAATTGCTTTCATCATTAGGCTTGCAGCATCAATTGAACGTTGGCAAGGAAGTGCATGATTTATATGCTCGCGCAGCGCATCAGCATATCGTTGGTTACACCTTTGCGGCTGCTGGAATGGGGGCCTTGCCGGTGGTGGATTTGGTCAGCGTTTCAGCCGTCCAAGCCAAAATGTTGCATAGTCTGGCGAAACTGTACGGACAGTTTTGGGATAAAAATACGATCACTGAATTCTTAGGATTGATGGGTATGGGCATTGCGACTAATTATCTGACGCGGCTATTGAGCCGTGCGCTCATCAAAGTTATTCCGTTCTGGGGCCAGACCGTAGGTGCTGTCTGGGGTGCAAGTTCCAGCGGCGCTGCTACTTATGCGCTTGGCAAAGCTGCAATTTATTTTTTCATGCAGCGCAAAAACGGTTTAAATGTCGATTCTGAAACCTTACGGCGAATTTATGCAACTGAACTGGAGCGTGGCGCTTCAATTCTCAAAGAACGTCTGCGCGGAGCGGACGAAACGAAATGAAATATTGGTCCATCGTCGATCCTTGGCGATTATTGGCTTTTTTGTTACTCATCTTGCCGGTATTGGCGTTACTGGGATTCGGCTTGGTCTGGTTGTGGCAAAGCGGAAACTTGCAATATTGGCTAGTTGCGATGGCGTTGTGCGGAATTCTGAGTTATGGCTTGCAACATTGGTTAGTGCGGCGCGAACGCCAACTATTACGCGAATCGGTTACTGAACCGAATCCGGCTTGGCCTCCGAGTGCGAATGCTGTGTGGCAGCGGGTTGAAGCGCTGGCGCAAGGTTGTCAGCCTGAAGATTGGCCATTGGAAGAGGGCGAGTGGGTGTTGAAATTGGCGCAGCAAACGATGGAAGCCGTTGCCAACAGTTATTATCCGGATGCTGAAAAACCACTCCTTGAACTCACCGTGCCGCATACCTTGCTGATTATCGAACGTGCCAGCCGTGATTTACGCCGCGATATCGCGGAAAAAATTCCTTTCAGTCATCGCTTGACGATTGGTGATTTGTTTCGTATTCAGCGCTGGAAAACCAAGGCGGAACAATTGGTTAATTTTTATCGCGCAGGCAATATCATTATTAATCCCGTCAATGCGTTGTTGGGAGAAGCCTGGCGGCACCTGCGCGAGCGCAGCTTCGGTTTGGCGAGAGACGAATTGCATCGCTGGTTTTTACGTACCTATGTGCGCAAGGTGGGTTATTATGCCATCGACCTTTATAGTGGCCGGTTGTCGTTAGGTGATGAAGAGCCCAGCACGTCAACGCCCGTTTCGGAAGATGATTTGGCGCACGCAACAAAAACAACGACAGCAAGCAACCGTGCTGAGCCTCTGCGCATTTTGGTTTTAGGGCGCTCCAATGCGGGCAAATCAAGCTTGATTAATGCTTTGTTCGGTGAGCTTAAAGCAGCTACGGATATACTGCCCGATACCGATCCGACGATAAAGCCATTCGTGTTGTCGCGTGAAGGATTGGCCCAAGCGTTGATTTTCGACAGTCCGGGATACGATAGTCCTTCCTTTAGCAAGGAACAGATGCTAGCAGCCGCTGGCGATGCGGATTTAATTGTGTGGGTAACGCCAGCCAATCGCCCTGATCGGCAGGTTGAGCGCGATTGGCTGGATGCATTGCGTGCTTTTCAGTTTGCGCGGACTGAACGGCATGCCCCGCCGCTATTGGTGGCTGTTAGTTTTATCGACCGTTTGCGCCCTCTGAATGAATGGCAGCCGCCTTATGATTTGACGGATTCATCCAATGTAAAAGCGCTAAATATTAACCAAGCAATACGTGCGATTGCTACCGATCTGGCAGTTTCGGTCGAACACGTCATTCCGGTTTGTTTAGCCGAAGGGAAAGTTTATAACGTCGATGATGTGCTGTGGTCCGCGATACTGAATCATCAAAATGAGGCCATGCGGGTGCGCTTGATGCGTTGTTTGGATGCAAGAAAAAATGCTGAGAATTGGACTATGTTACGCCACCAAATGGTAAGCACCGGCCGTTTTCTGCTCGATTTGCCGCAATTGTTGTCAAAACGCACTGAAAAGTGATGTATCAATTGAATTCATTAGCAAAATTTAAGCGGCCCATGAAATACCTTTCAGTGTTGGTTTTATTTTTGCTACTACTGTATCTGCTTATACCTGCAAATTTTTCAAATCAAGCTCAAGCGCAGTACTGGTGGAATGCAAGCCGCGAACCGGTCGGATTGGCACCTGATCCTGTCACTACGACGGAGGCGGTAATTCAAGTATATGGCGCACGCGCCTATAGCTGGCGCGGTTATTTTGGGATTCATACCTGGATCGCAGTTAAGCCGACGGGAGCGCAGGCCTATACGATCTATGAAGTGATAGGCTGGTTACAACGCAGAAAGGCGCCAGTTTTAGTGATTTATGAAAATGCGCCGGACCGGCGCTGGTACGGAAATGTTCCAGAAATACTCATGGAAAAGCGCGGTGAAGGAGTCGATATGCTGATTGAAAAAATCGATCAGGCAGCGCGCAACTATCCTTATGCAAAGGATTATACGATCTGGCCAGGACCGAATTCGAATACTTTTACCGCCTGGGTTTCCCGCAACGTGCCGGAATTGCGATTGGATTTGCCGCCCACGGCGATTGGTAAAGACTATCTCGGCTATCGTCTGGTTTCACAAGCGCCCAGCGGCAGTGGTTTGCAGATTTCCGTGTTTGGTTTGATGGGTATCCTGTTCAGTGAAGTGGAAGGGGTTGAATTTAATTTTTTAGGATTGTCTTTTGGTGTTGATTGGGATCCACCGGCGATAAAATTGCCTGTGGTAGGGCGGAAAGATTTGAATTAGTTTCGGTCGAGCATTAAGGAATAACTACAATCTTCGAATCGGCAACTTAAGATAATTAATTGATAATTATTCTTATTCGTAATATAGTAAAGATCGCTATTACATTAAGTTTATGAACATTTTTAGTGGAAATTCCTTCATGTTGAGTTTTAATTTAAGCCGTCTTTTTATTGTCATCTTTTTTTCCTTTTCGTTATTCGTTACACATTCTGTGCATGCCGAAGAGGTTGTGGTTTATTCCGCGCGCATCGAACAATTGATCAAACCAATGTTCGATGCGTTTACCAAAGAAACCGGTATCAAAGTCAAATACACCACGGATAATGAAGGTGCATTACTTGCCCGGCTCGAGGCGGAAGGAAAGAATACACCGGCGGATATGTTGATTACTGCAGATGCCGGAAATTTGTGGGCGGCTGCACAAGCAGGCTTATTAAAACCGGTGCAATCCGAAGTGCTTGAACGCAATATTCCAGCACACTTGCGCGATCCCCAAAACGAGTGGTTCGGTTTATCGATACGTGCACGTACGCTGATTTATAACACTAAGAAAGTAAAGCCTGCCGAGCTTTCAACCTACGAAAATCTGGCTGATCCAAAATGGCGCAATCGCTTATGTTTGCGTACATCAAAAAAAGTTTATAACCAATCTTTAGTGGCAATGATGATTGCCCAATACGGCGAAGCCGAGACAGAAAAAATCGTTAAAGGGTGGGTTGCCAATCTGGCAACTGATCCACTATCCGATGACACCCGAGCGTTGGAATTTGTTGCTGCTGGCAAGTGTGATGTGACTTTGGTTAACACTTATTACTTTGGGCGATTGATGAAGAAAGATCCTAATTTACCATTGGCAATTTTCTGGCCCAATCAAAATAATGGCGGTGTGCATGTCAATATTTCAGGTGCCGGTATCACGCGCCATAGCCGTCATGAACAAGCCGCCATTAGATTGTTGGAGTTTTTGTCGTCGGATAAGGCGCAAAATCTTTTTGCCGATGTGAACATGGAATATCCTGTTAATCCTAGTATCAAACCCGATGCTTTCGTTGCAGCCTGGGGTGATTTTAAGCAAAGCGCGATGAATCTGGCTAAAGCCGGAGAATTGCAAACCGCCGCTGTGAAATTGATGGATCGTGCGGGTTATCGCTAAATACTGAATGTAGGTAAAGCGTAATGTAATGAACATACACTAACAATTAAAGAAAGCGTTTTTCTGCACTATTTTTTCTGCTCTTTGGGTAATGATCATTTGGCGTGTGGTTCCTTTTATTGCTGCTGCATTGGTATTGCTACCGGTTGGCGTAATTGTTTCATCATTATTTTCACCTGCAAGTGATGTTTGGCAGCATTTAGTACAAACCACCTTGCCTTCGTTGCTTGTCAATACATTCTGGCTTGCACTGGGCGTCGTGGCAGGTACTGCGTTATTGGGCATCAGCCTGGCCTGGGTTACTGCGATTTATGAATTTCCCGGACGTCGATTTTTCTCCTGGGCGTTATTATTGCCGATGGCGATACCCGCATATGTCACTGCATTCGTTGCTTTAGGTTTGTTTGATTTTACCGGTCCCATCCAAACTACATTGCGCGCTTGGTTCAGTACGGACTTATCCTGGTTCCCCGATATACGCGGCAGGACAGGGGTAATCATTGTCATGACGCTGGCTTTTTATCCCTATGTCTATTTGTTGGCGCGTAACGCCTTTTTAAGCCAAGGAAAGCGTTCGCTGGAAGTAGCGCAATCATTGGGTTTTAATCGGAGGCAAGGCTTTTTTAAGGTGGTATTGCCGATGGCGAGGCCGTGGATTGTTGGCGGTATCATGCTGGTACTGATGGAAACATTGGCGGATTTTGGCACGGTGGCGGTCTTTAATTACAATACCTTTACGACAGCGATTTATAAAGCATGGTTTAGCATGTTTTCCTTGCCTGCGGCTTCCCAGCTAGCTTCGCTACTGATAATGATTGTTTTTGCTGTAATTGTTGTGGAACAGCAATTCAGATCACGTATGCGTTATGCCGAGCATAAAAGAACCGAACGATTACAGCGCATTCAATTGTCAGGATGGAAAAATTGGTTGGCTAGCGGTTTTGCCCTAAGCGTACTATTTTGGGCTTTTTTGCTGCCGGTTACGCAATTATGCTGGTGGGGTATCCAGTCATTTACACAAGATTTTGACGTGACACGCTACCTGGAATTTCTTTGGCATTCATTATTGCTGTCTGGTTTGGCGGCTTTGCTAATTTGTCTGATTGTTGTGGCTATGGTGTATGCGGCTCGACGCAATCCAGACTCTGTCACACGTTTTGCTGTACGTACCGCAACGATTGGTTATGCATTGCCAGGTACGGTTCTGGCGATTGGTGTATATGTGCCGTTTGCCTGGTTGGATGGGCAGATGAGTGAATGGACTTGGAATTGGTTTCAGATTGAAACCAGGCAATTGATTCAAGGTACGTTGCTGACCATGTTGATAGCCTATTTGATCCGCTTTATGGCAGTCAGCCATTACCCTATTGATAGTGCGATGCACCGTATCACGCCTAACATCGATGAAGCGGCGATGAGCTTGGGAATGCATGGCTGGGAAATGATACGAAAAGTACATGTACCGATATTGCGGCCGGGTATTTTTACAGCAGCTACCTTAGTGTTTGTCGATGTCATGAAAGAAATGCCGATTACACTGATGACCCGTCCATTTGGTTGGGATACGCTGGCGGTGCGGATTTTTGAAATGACTTCAGAAGGACAATGGGAACAAGCGGCTATACCTGCTGTGACACTTGTGCTGGCCGGATTAATACCCATTTTCTTGTTTATGCGCCAAACTGAAAAATAAATTGATGAACCAAATATTGCTGCAGTTAAACAATGTCAGGCAAGCTTATGGCGAGCAAGCCGTGATTCACGATATATCCTTGATTTTACGAAAGGGGCAGATTGGTTGCTTATTAGGGCCAAGCGGTTGCGGTAAGACTACCGCGCTACGTTGCATCGCTGGTTTTGAACGAATTTCGGCAGGAGAAATCTCGCTCAATGGCGCTTGTGTCAGCAATGCAAATTTTTGTATGCCGCCGGAACAAAGGCGGATCGGTATGGTTTTTCAGGATTACGCTTTGTTTCCACACCTCAATGTGGCTGACAATATTGGCTTTGGTTTGCACCGTTTAACCAAAACAGAGCGCGAGCGGCGGGTTGATGAATTGCTACAGATTGTGCATTTAACCAGTTTATCTAAACAATACCCGCATGAGTTATCGGGCGGACAGCAACAACGTGTCGCACTTGCACGCGCGTTGGCGCCAAGGCCCGCATTAATGCTGTTGGATGAACCCTTCTCTAATTTGGATGTGAGTTTACGTCAGCAGTTAAGCATGGAAGTACGTAATATTCTCAAGAATCAGGGAATTACTGCTATTCTGGTAACACACGACCAAGCTGAAGCGTTTGCTATTGCCGATGAGATTGGTGTTATGTATCAAGGTGAAATTCAGCAATGGGATACTGCTTTTAACCTCTATCATCGTCCTATCAATCGTTTTGTTGCCGATTTTATTGGTCAAGGCGTATTTTTACCTGGTAAAATCATTGACGATCAGCATGTTGAGATCGAGTTAGGTATACTAAAAAATACAGTTTCGCAGCAATGGGAACCAGGTTGTAAAAAATATGCTAAGGATTGTGTGGTTGATGTGTTATTACGACCCGATGACATCGTGTATGATGACAGTAGCTTAATGCGCGCAACAGTTGTTTATAAGGCATTCCTTGGAGCAGAAATTTTATATACACTATGCCTTACGAGTGGTGCTAAAGTGTTATCATTGATCCCTAGCCATCATAATCACATGATTGGTCAAGAAATAGGTATCCGTTTAGAAATTGACCATATCGTAGCCTTTAAACAAGCGCTATAATTGTGCGAACAAGAGACTAAAATAAAAAATAAATGAAATTTTTTTAGATTTTTCGATTACTTTTAAAAATGACACTTCCCTTTTAACCCTTTTTTCTATAGCATAACGAGCCGTTAGTATTTATACCTTTCTATAACTTCCAATGCCCCCCGTTGTTAATTAGTATTTCAGAAATAATGTTGGGGTTTATTACGCTTAAACCTGAATTATTTAAATGAGGATCCTATGAGTCAGCATATTCATTACGTTACTGATGCTAATTTTGAAGCAGAAGTCTTACAATCAACAACACCAGTGCTTGTTGATTACTGGGCGGAATGGTGTGGACCATGCAAAATGATAGCGCCAATACTGGATGAGATTGCAAGTGAATATGGTGATCGTCTAAAGGTAGCTAAATTGAATATTGATGAAAATCAAATAACACCTCCAAAATACGGTATTCGTGGTATTCCAACATTAATGATTTTTAAGAATGGGACCATCGAGGCAACTAAAGTGGGGGCATTATCAAAATCACAATTGACAGCATTTATTGACAGTCATATTTAAACTCGCTAGTCCAATAAATAAATGTGTCGGATCAATAATTATTGCAAAGATCGCACTGTCTATTTGATTATCCCATCTGTAATAATTTTCCTTCCAGTATCCTGATTTTTCACCGAGTATTATTTTTTCACGAGCTTTTTCATGCGCTTATCTGATCTGAAAAACTTACATGTTACTGAACTAGTAAAAATGGCCGTCGAAAACGAAATCGATGGCGCCAACCGAATGCGAAAGCAGGATTTAATTTTTGCTTTACTTAAAAATCAAGCACGTAAGGGTGAAAATATCTATGGTCATGGAACTTTGGAGGTATTGCAAGATGGCTTTGGTTTTCTGCGCTCTCCGGATACTTCGTATTTAGCCGGTCCAGATGACATTTATATTTCTCCTAGTCAAATTAGACGGTTCAATCTTCATACCGGTGATTCTATCGATGGTGAAATTCGTCCTCCAAAAGACGGTGAACGTTACTTTGCGCTGGTAAAGGTTGATAAGGTTAATAATGAACCGCCGGAAAATTCCAAACAAAAAATTCTGTTTGAAAACCTGACACCGTTATTTCCCGATGAACGATTGGTTCTTGAGCGAGATATCAAAGCAGAAGAGAACATTACGGGCCGTATTATTGATCTGATTGCGCCCATTGGCAAAGGCCAGCGTGGATTGCTTGTTGCCAGCCCAAAATCAGGTAAAACAGTCATGTTGCAACATATTGCACATGCGATTGCAGCGAATTATCCGGATGTGATTCTGATGGTGCTGTTGATTGATGAACGTCCTGAAGAAGTAACGGATATGATTCGATCTGTGAGAGGAGAAGTAATTTCCTCTACATTTGATGAATCGGCTATGCGACATGTGCAAGTAGCCGATATGGTGATTGAAAAAGCTAAACGGCTTGTTGAGCATAAAAAAGATGTTGTTATTTTGTTAGATTCGATTACGCGGTTGGCTCGCGCATATAATACAGTAGTGCCGGCTTCAGGAAAGGTGCTGACAGGCGGGGTTGATGCAAGTGCATTGCAGAGGCCTAAACGATTCTTTGGTGCTGCGCGAAATGTTGAAGAAGGAGGATCGCTGACGATAATTGCCACAGCATTGATCGATACAGGATCGCGCATGGATGATGTTATTTATGAAGAATTTAAGGGTACCGGCAATATGGAAATTCATCTTGATCGGAAAATGGCTGAGAAACGTATTTATCCGGCTATTAAT
This sequence comes from uncultured Nitrosomonas sp., assembly GCA_902826055.1. Classification (GTDB taxonomy): domain Bacteria; phylum Pseudomonadota; class Gammaproteobacteria; order Burkholderiales; family Nitrosomonadaceae; genus Nitrosomonas. The sequence continues at coordinate 37,130 of CADEDJ010000023.1, forward strand.
GTCAATCGATCAGGTACACGCCGCGAAGAATTGTTAATTGCGCCAGATGTTTTACAAAAAATCTGGGTATTACGTAAATTACTACATCCCATGGATGATATGGATGCTATGGCGTTCTTGCTGGATAAAATAAAGGCAACCAAGAGTAATTCTGATTTTTTTGATTCTATGAGACGAGTCTAAGTATGGTTTTTTATGCTTGCACCGATAGGCGCATTAAAGGATAATGCCAAGCTTTTTAATAACTTCTTAATTTTTCTTTTAAGAAGATAACGGAATAATTGAGGATATTAACGATGAAAGAAGGTATTCATCCAGACTACCAAGAAATAACAGTAACTTGCAGTTGTGGAAATGTTTTTAAAACTCGCTCAACTATGAACAAGGCTTTGAGCATTGAAGTTTGTTCACTTTGTCATCCATTTTTTACCGGTAAGCAAAAGATTGTTGATACTGCGGGTAGAGTTGAAAAATTCCGCCAGAAATATAGCAAGAATGCAGCGAAATAACCTTGCAATACTAAACTAAAGGAAATGCTACTACTACCATCATTTACTGTTGATTTTTTAACGCAGGGTAAATGTTAAGAAAATAGCTTCTATTTTCAGTATATTTGCTTTTAAAAATTAATTTCGTTCACAATCGATTGCAGAAATTATTCAATAATGCACTGCAAGCCAGACAGTTTCACTATTAGGGTCAGTCCATGTGACTTTATGTTTTTTATGTGAGGGAATATAAATATAATCGCCCTCACTGAGTTCTATTGCTGATTGATCTTCAAAAGTGAGCACAGCTCTCCCTCTTATTACCATTACCCATTCATTCTTTTCTTGATCATACCAATCAGATTCAGGAGATTTGTGACCTTTTGAAACAATTCTTTGAATAGTTACCGTATCGTGCTCCAGCAAAGTTTGGAATAATTCTTGATCCAGGCTTTGAGGGATATTTTGAAGAATATTTTGTGGTTTAATCATCGGTTATTTTTACCTTAAAGAGATAATGGGATTGCGCATGGATAGAAGAAAATTTTAAGTCTGCTAGCTGTTGCGTTTGCTCAATTTTTTCCTTTTACACAACTTCCCGAATGTAGTATAGCGGGTAGTATCTTTTAACTGAAATTAGGTAATTCTGCTTCCTTTCCACTGCTCCATCTGTATTGCAGGTTTTCTTTTCAATGGCACTAAATTGCGAGTTCTTGTTCAAGATCAAAGTGTATTCCTGGTAATAGGCTATATTGAACTAAAATTTACCAGGGCTTGTTAATACTATTTGCATCATCTGACGATAAGAGCAGAATCGATTTTCGGCCATCCATTTATTCCGATGGTGATGTGATGTTAAAAATCGAAGTGCATGAGCAGTTGCTGTCACTTGCAACTATGTTCGAGGATAACGAGGATAGCATTGAGAATTGTCGATGGAGATGACTAATATTGCCACGCTGGCGCAACATACACTGTTCAATGGTAATAGAATATTGGGTTTCAGTGATTTTTGCCAGCTATATTATGAAAATAGTGTTAACAGTCCCAGTTGTTCATTAATCATTAATTTTTAAGTGATAAAAATCACGTAATTAATGTTTATTAACAGCGATAATTGGTTGTAGTTATATTTTCTTAATAACAGTGGTTAATAAATATCCCCATTCATAGATTACAAGTGCTCAAGTATTCAAATGGTTGATCCAATAAATATTCGTATCATCGTAGCTGAGAATTCCGATCTTGTTCGTATTGGTTTACGCTCATTGTTTAGAAATTATGCTGTAATTACTCCGGTTGCAGAGACCAATTGCTTAGAAGATTTATTAAACTTGACGGCACTGCATAAACCAGATGTGATTCTGGTTGATCTGCAAATGGATGGCAGTAATTGTGCCGAATATATTAGTAAATTACTCAGTGTATCTCCACGCACTAAAATATTAGCTTCAGCTTATGATTGTGACAACAATCTATATTTACAGGCATATCGCTCGGGTGTATCAGGAATCATTAATAAGAGACATTCCTGTCAATTGTTGCTAAAAGCTATTCATGCCGTTCATGCAGGTCAGATCTGGTTTGATCTTCATTATATAGCGCAATTAACCCAACAAGAGCAATTAATTCCAGACTTATCGTTAGCGATGCAAACTTGCATGGCGGACTCACTTAACTCCAAACTAAGTAATAGCGAGCGACGCATTGCTAGTCTTGCTTGTAAGGGGTTTTCTGCAAAAGAGATCAGTAAACAATATTTAATTACAGAAGGAACTGTGCGTAATCTTCTTTCGGCAATTTATAAAAAAACGGGTGTCAAAAAACAAATCGAGCTTTGCTTGAAGGCGCCGCTCTATAATTACTTCCAATAATCCTACGTCATTGGGATATATATCCCGAAAAAATCATTTAAAAATCATTTTTCGGGGATAAATGACATCTATTCGTCAAAAAATTGATTTGATAAAATATGCATTTAAATTATATGGATAGATAGCTATTAAGCAATACATTGTAAGATTCTAATTGATCATCGTGAGTCTCAAAAAATAATAATACCGGAATGATTTTGATAAAGGCTCCCAAAAAACTCAGTCTTTGTTGTATGGCTATCGTCAGGTAATTTGAGACGTGGCTGAGCAATCTTACGTAAAGATTCGCGTAATCGCGGCAGAAAGCTTTGAACTTGTGCGTATAGGCTTGCGTGCACTTTTTGAAAATAATTCGCATATTCAGTTAGTTGCGGAAACTGATTGTATTAAGAATTTGCTCAATATGACCATGCAGTACAAGCCAGATGTAATTCTTGTCGATTTGCATTTGAATAATGGTAATTGTGCAGAATATATTGCAAAGTTACTGAGCGCTTGTCCTCAAAGCAAAGTGCTCGCTTTTTCGGATCAAAATAATGAATATACCTGCCTGGAAGCTTTTCGTTCAGGAGCAGTGGGCATTATTGGCAAGCATCAATCTTCTGAATTGTTGTTGAAAGCGATCCGAGTGATCCATGCAGGCCACGTCTGGTTTGATCGTCACATCACCAAATTACTCTGGCAAGCGCAATTTGATGCAAATCAAGTACCGGAAGAAATGCAGCCTGAGATTAAGCTGATGCAGCAATTGAAGTTGCGAGACAGCGAACGTCAAGTTGCCTATCTTGCATGCAAGGGTTTGTCTGCAAAAGAAATAAGCGCTTTATTATTGGTCACTGAAAAAACTATACGCAACCAATTATCTGTTGTTTATAAAAAAATAGGCGTAAAGAAACAGATTGAATTATGCCTAAAAGCACCTCTCTACAATTATTTCAAAGATTCCTCCATGCTCGGGATATATTATCCTGGAGATTCGGAAAAATAACGCATTTTGACTACATTTTCGGGACAAATGACATCTATTTGTCCGAAATTAACTCTGCTACAATCCTTCCCCCGATAAATTAAATAGACAGTAATTTTCTAATCTCTTCTGGCTATTTATCCAATCGGGAACTCCAAACAAATCGTGAGTTTTAAACAAAACTATATTGATTGATCAATCAATATAGTTTTTTTATGAGCGATCTGCCTGAGAGGTAATTTTTCACATTTAAGGAGGGATGTAAAAAATGTCGTTTCAAATGAATCAACCTTGCTGTGCTATGGAATTGTCAGAAAATTCCAATGCCACGCAATCTTCACCCCATCAAACGTTGTTAAAGCAATTACTGATGGTATCGTTTTTATTGGCGTTATTACTGGCTTTTGTCGGTAAGAGCAGTGCAGCAGAGCATATTATCCAATTAACCGCCGATGAAACGCGCGACGACGGTTTTGGAAATAAATTGCTCGCGTATAAGATGTTAAGCCATAAGGTGAATGGTCAGGACATTACAAGTCGGTATAGTCTGGAAGCTACAATTCCTGGACCAACCATAGAATTGACTGAAGGTGATACCGTCAAGATATCAATTCAAAATGCGATTGATAACAATCAAATACCAGCACCAGGAATCAGCAGGCAAGTCAGTATTCATGTGCACGGCGTGCATTACAATATTCTCAGCGATGGCACGCTTAAAGTAATCAATAAGGTTGATGATGAAGGTGCGGGCGCCGGATTGGAACAAACTTATTCGGTATATGAGTATTTCTGGGATGTGGCACTCGGTACTGCGGGTACCTGGGCATACCATGATCATAACTTTGAAACACATAACGGTGCGGAACATAAAGGCTTGTTTGGGGCCATTATCGTCAATCCGATCGGTGCACCTCAGTACGCCAAAGAATATATTTTATATCTTGGCGATGATGCATTTTGGGGCATGGAAATCAATGGTGCTACAAAAAAACAATCGAAGCATGGGCCCAACCCAACACTAACTGCTAAAGAAGACACTCATGTGCGCTTTCATTTAATTGCTTTAGGTACCGACCTGCATACTTTCAGATTAAATGGTTATAAATGGTTTGATCCGGGAACCAATAACCGCATCAATGAAGTAGCGATTGGTCCGCTTGAAAAGCATGTGTTCAGTGTAGAGGCAAAGCACAGCGCTCACTATGAGGACAAAAATCTTTCAAACAAGCTGCTGGGTATGAGAGGTAGGTTTAATGTTCAGTAATTGTGAAAACCTGCTCATAGATGATAAGGATAATGATATGAATAACAAAGAAACTTACGGCCTTAAGAGACCAATTATGCAATTAATAAAATGTATGGTGGTTGCAGCGGCATTACTGACCTCATCAGCGGTATTGGCTGCTGTTCACAATTTTACATTGACGGCTAAAACATTACCGAATGGTCAATTGGCATATGCACTGGGCGGTAATGAAGCAGTGATTCCAGGACCTACTTTATTTGTAAAAGAAGGTGACACCGTTAACGTAACGCTGAATAACGATACCAATATAAGAGTAGGATTTAAAATTCCGGGCCTGCAACAAAGCTCCGCCAAAGTTAAACCGGGCGAAACCAAAAAATATAACGTTAAAGCCAAAAAAGCGGGTACTTACGCGTACCATGGCAATATGGACGGTAAGGAATTACTGGGCTTGTTTGGCGCGCTAGTAGTTGACAAAGCAAATGGACCGGTCGATCGCTATGTAGAAGCGAATGGCAACACCATTCCCGTTACTCAATCTGATATCACCAAGCAATTTGTTTTATTCATGGTGGGATCAACCTTTTGGGGAACCGAAATAGCGAGTGATGGCACGCAAAAACCACTATGGGCTAATCCGCATCCAGGCGCTGTTGAGAACGATATTGTACGTTTTCATATTTTGTCAGTAGGTCCAGGACATACGTTCCATTTACATGCGCACCGCTGGTTTAAAACCGGTACAAATGAAGTGATCGATACCAAATTGTTAGCAGAAGGCAATGATACGCACTCGTTTACCGTTAAAGCCGGAACCGGTGTTGGTGCGGGAAATTGGCAATATCACTGCCACTTGATTGCACACATGGAAGCAGGCATGCATGGCAGCTTCATCGTTGATCCGGTGGGTGGGGATGGCGCCGGTATTATCGGCGCATCGCCGTATGGCAACATATTGTTGGGAACAAAGCCGAATGAACCGGGTGTGGTTACTTTCGAAGTTAGCGATGAGCCGGCGAGCTGGTTCAGAAGTGCGCGTGGTGATGCCATTGTTGGACTGCCGTTTGACATTAAAACCAAATCCCTGGAAGTGATTTATCCGGGTAGTAGTGTCAATTTCATCATGTCTGATACCAATGGCGTACATACCATCAGCTCGCTGTTATGGCCGACCGGCGCGCAACATATGCCTTTCGATCAATCCAGTGCTTATCGCGGCGGCGGGTTCGTGACATTGCATACGCCCGGATTGTACGTATTTACCTGTAAAGTGCATCCGTACATGTTTGGTGCAGTCATAGTGGACGATCCAAGTACTGCTAATGGATTTGATTTAGGCGATTCTCAAAGCAACTACACCATTGATTTGGTCACAGGCATTAAAAACTTGCCTAGCAGCAGTGACTTGGCGGTGCGATTACTCAAGACATTTTTCATTGCAACCGCACCTGACAATTGGCAAGATTATTCATCCGGTCAATGGAACGTAAAATATCCTAATTTACCGCTGATTACTTCAGGAGGAGTTGTCAACTTGTCCACTCTGTTTAACATAAATGGACAAGGACTTTCTGTAGGATCGAAGCCGAAAACACCCGGTGTAGGAGAAGTGTGGATCAATACGCAATTTGAGAAAACAGCCGGTAAATATAAGTCAGGAACCTCTACCGTAATTGATACTTCCACCTGGAAAGTTAAGCGTAAAGTTGCATTGCCGCAAATCAACAACAATAATCCGCATAACATGTGGTCAAATCGCGATCAGTCGGTGATTTATCAAACGCAGTGGTTTGATAACAAATTCTCGATGATTAATCGTGAGACCGGTGAACTCATCAAAAATATTACAGTAGGCTATTCACCTTCTCATGTGGTGACCATACCCACTACCGATGATATTACGATTGCAATCAATGGTGAAAACGGCATTTCGATGATTCCGGCTGGAACGACCAATGTAACCAAAATGTTGCCAACTCAGGATCAAGGTCACATCTCTGCAAATCCCCATGGTCACTGGATTAGCGCAGATGGTTCCAAAATTGTAACGCCGAATATCAACACCAATGATATCGGTATCTATGGAAGCAATGGCGGCATACATGCCCGCACACCGACCGGAAATAATGCACCGGGCGCACATCCGATTGCCATTGGTATGATGCCGGATTCCAGCAAAATTTATGCGGCTAATTTATTGCACCATTCTTTAAGTGTTCTGGATGGTAATACCGGAACACTACTGACAACCATTGATTTGATTGCTGACTATAATCCGATTACTGGAGCGTTTACAGATGGTGATGGAAATAACGATCCGGAGGCTTACGGCATACTACCGATTCAATCGCCTGTTTCTCCGGACGGTAAAGCCGTAGTGATTGCCTCAACGGGTGGACAGATCGTCATCGTCGATACGGCTACTGACAAAATTGTCAAATCGCTACCTTGCGATCCGGGTTGCCACGGTGCAAATTTTGGTGCGAAAGAAGGTGGCGGATACTATGCCTATGTCACGACCAAATTTGGTAATAGATTGACGGTAGTGGATCTTGATCCGAACGGTAATGGCAAGCTTAGCGAAGCTAAAATTGCCGGCTACGTCTCATTGGTAGACACGCCTAGCACTGCTAAGGACGATACCGTCAGCAGCCTGCCTGGATTTGGCGGACAAGGTGTTTTGGCTGTACCCAATGTTTATAACGGCTGGGTGCAAAACCTTCCGGCACATTGGAAAGATGCGCTGACAACGGCGCAGCAAAATCCAATCGGCCAAAATAATTA
>CADEDJ010000024.1 GCA_902826055.1 uncultured Nitrosomonas sp.
TAACGTAATATATAAGACATTTTGTCCAATAATCTTGTCGATAATGTCGTGTAATCACAGTGAATGTTATCTATCATCATGTTTTAATAGTAATTAACAAATTAAAAAAGACAGTTCATCGAAGCAAACACGACCCATGCGACAAATTTGGAATTTTCTCGATTCAATCCATATAAGCAAGGACCATCGTTTCAGCATGAAAGAATCAATATATCATAGGGTAACACTCTATTATTTCTACTGGCAAGCTTCCTTCGGCAGCTAGGCTGCTGCTCCAAAAGTCAAGGCGATCCGGAATCAGCAACGATGCTGCTACCGTTCTACCAAGACTACTTCAGCCACCATCACCGCATCGTCCCTCCGGTATTTCAATTCTACTTTCTCTCCCGCTTTCAACGAGCGCAAAATCGCCGCATACGACGCTAAATCGTTAACCGGCTGCCTATTCAGTTGAATCAAAATGTCGCCCGGTTGCAGTCCGGCTTGGTGCGCTGGGGAACCGGGAAGGGTGTTGTCGATGCGCACGCCTTCGCCTTGATAGGAAAAATCCGGGACGGTGCCGAGGCTGGTTTTGCGTTTTTCTTTAGGAGAACGCTGATTAATTGACTGCACGAGCGAATCACTTCGTTGCGCGGTACGCGCATCCTCGCCTATCTTGTTGATATATCTCGATTGCTGCGTTCCGTGCGCCTCGTGCTTCATCTCATTCGTTGAATTATTCAACGTTTCCTTAGGTTCGGTGGATTCGACGGGTGCAGGGGCTGACGCTAGCGTAACCGTCAGCGGTTCGATGCGGTTGGCGAGGTATTCGGTGGCTTCTTTCAGGATCGCGGCGACTTTGACCAATCCGGCGGTGTCGATTTTGTCGGCGGTGTCGCCGGGTGCGTGAAAATCCTCGTGCGCGTTGGCGAACAATTGGATGGCGGGCACGCCGGCTTGGATGAATGCGGCCTGGTCGCTGGAGCCGAAGTCGTCTGGCACAGCGTTGACCGGAATGCCGGTGACGAAGCTTGCGCCGCGGAAGATATGCACCAATTCGCGTGCGGTGCCGGTGCCGAATACGGTAACCGGGTTGTTTTCCAATCGTCCGACGGTGTCTAAGTTGAGCATGGCGATGATTTTTCCGGCGGGGAATTGTTCGTTGTTACGGACATAATGTTTGGAGCCGAGCAAATCGGCTTCTTCACCGGTAAATGCGGCAAAAATGACGGTGCGTTCCGGTTGCCATTTCGGCACGATCTGGCGGGCGAGTTCCAGCATCACGGCGATGCCGCTGGCGTTGTCGTCGGCGCCGTGGTGGATTTTGCCTCGATGCGCGGCGCGCACATCCGGCCAGCCGGTGCCGAGGTGATCGTAATGCGCGCCGATCACCAGGCTTTGCCCGGCAAGTTGCGGGTTGGTGCCGGGCAAAATGCCGACGACATTCCGCAACGCGATATTGCCTTTCGGCAAGCCCACATCTTGTTGCCAAGTCTGGAAAAAACTGCCGCTATCGCCACCTGGCAACAAGCCAATTTGCTGGAATTGCTTGGCGATATAAGTTGCCGCTTCGTCCAGTTCCGGCGTGCCGAGTTCGCGGCCTTTGAACGATTCGTGCGATAAATGCTCGATATCGGCCATCATGCGGCTTTCGGAAAACACCGGCGGCAATTCCGCCAGCGCCCGGCGCGGTTTGGTGATGCCGGCATGCGCCGTGTGCGCGGCAGAAATCGCATAACTGTCTTTTTGTCGCACCGGTTGCGACAGCGGCGATTGCAGAATCGGCCATTGTCCTTTGTCGATGTTGATCAAGTCGTCGCCTTTGAACACCAAATAACTGTACTTGCGGTAGTGCGGCAGTTTGTTGGCGAGTTCGGCAACCGCTTGGGGACTGTCCGCCGCAACCCACAACAGTGTTTTGTCCGCATTGGCCGGTTGCCGGGCGGTCAGCACGACGGCATGATGAGCTTGCGGGTAGGTTTTTTGTTGCAACTGCAATTGATTGGGTTGATATGCAACGTTGCGATCCGCCAGATTTTTGAGTATCGCACCGGCAAATTTATTCTGCCAGCCCACGATCCAGACAGTGCGATCCTCGGGCAGCGTTTTCAGTTGCTCATCGGTGACAATTTCAAGTGGACTGGCCTGGGTTTTTTGCCAGTTTGCCGCCAATGCGCGATAAGCTTCCAGCATGGTTTTTTGCTCGCGGGCCGGTAAGATCAGCAGTGGTCTTTCCGCGCCAAACCCTTGCGACAATGCCGAAGGAATCTCGCGGCTATCCAAACGGCGGAACACATCGAAATGCGGATCGAGATCGATACGCACCGGGCGGCTGGCGAATTCCAGCTCAATAGTCTGCTGCTTTTGTTCAATGATAAATTGGGATTCGACCGCCATGTCTTCGCCTGCCAGCGTGATGGCGGCGGGTACGTATAAACGATAAGGCTCACCCGCTTGGGTTTGTTCTACTTGCAACGTGAGTTTGAATCCTTGCGCGGTGCGCTCGGTTTCGGCGCTGCGCAATACCAAATCCGGCGCACCGGTGCGCTGAACCCATTGTTCGAATTGCTGCGTGAAGTTCTTGCCGGTGACAGCGTTGAACGTAGCGAGCAAATCGGCGAACGTTGCCTGCTTGAATTTGAATTGCTGATAAAACCGCCGCAATACTTTAATAAACGCGTCATCGCCCAATTCCAGCCGCAACATGTGGAAAAACATCATGGTTTTACCGTAGCCGACTGCTTCCGAACTGGCGCTATGGCGCGATACGAAACGGGTGATCGGAAAATCTTTTTCCTTGCCGACGAAATCCGCATATTTTTGCAAAACGTCGCGGCGGTATTCCTCGCCTTTGCTTCTTTGTTCATTGACCAAATGATCGGCCAGATAAGCGGTCAATCCTTCCGACCAATTGCCTTTGGCATAGTCGACAAACACGCCATTGCCCCAGTAATTGTGCAGAATTTCATGCGGATAGGAGGAATGCAAAATGAACGGGAAGCGAATTACCTTAGGGCCAAGCAGGGTAAACGATGGCATGCCATAACCGCTTTCCCAGAAATTCTCAACCAAGGCGAATTTTGTATAGGGATAAGGGCCGATCAATTTGTTGTATAGAGCAATATATTGCGCCGTCGTATCCAGATACTTTTGTGCCAGCGCTTCATCGCTATCGCGAAGATAAACCAATGCGTCAACCGCACCGGCGGATTGCGCATAACGGCGATAGCGGCCTGCTACGATATAAATATCATCTTGCGGGTGGTTTTCTTGCCAGCTTATCGTTTGACCGGTTGGTGTTTTCTGTTCGTGTAGCAATGTGCCTTGGCTGACAGCGTCCCAATCAGTAGGTAGCTGAATATCCAACCGGAATGACACCAGGGCCTCATCAAACTGCGGATACCAGGCACTGGAATTGGCCAAGAATATTCCTTCAGTAGATATCACACCTGGTGTGTAACTGAAACTGCGTGCATATTCCTGACCCGGCCCTTGCACCGAATGGTTAATTGCGCCATCGAAATAAATAACGAAGTCATTTTGATTGGATGGCACAGACACTGTGTAATGTTTCAAAGGAATTGCCCTGTTCGTGGATTTAATCTTCGAGTCAGTGATCTTTCCACCTTCAACCTCGGTAATGGTTAAATTCGCATGCAGACTGAAATCCAGCTCGATAGCTATATTGCGATCATGAAAGTGTTGCGGAAGCGTAATATGGTCTTTGACACGAATGTGGGAAGTTTCCGGTGTCAGTACAATAGCCATTCGATGCTGAAAAGTTGGGTTGTCTGCAGAAGCAGCCATGCTGCATAACGCGCAGAAGGTAATAACGATCCATCGCATGGTGTTGTGGGAAATTAGTTTTTGCATGTTTTGATAGATTGATTGAATAAATTATTGATTTTTGAAATTATGACAGCAGCGGCGCGGAGTTTTGCTTGTCATTGATATGATTTTTATAATTATTACTGCTTAACAAATTGAAATCATATCGTACGCAATCGCTTAAAAGTATGATTACGGTTAATTTCGCAATGGCGGATTCTTTATTACATAAAATACAGGTGACAATTCCAACCTCCAAATAGGTGACACGGTATGAGCGATACGAGCAAATCCGGCAGTAGCGGGTCCCCCATCGGTTTTTTTGCAATTTTGTTGTTGATTTTATCAGCAACAGGAACGCTCATCGAGCCGTTAACCAGTACCCGCCCGGATCCTTCCGAACAAAGCGGTGCGCTGCACAATAAAGCGAAAGACGTGACTGAAACCCGGTTGTGGCAGGATCCTATCGAGTTAATGAATCATCAATTTGCGGATAAATCAGTAAGTCCTTGTGACCATACGAATACTTTGCGTGAGGAACTGAAGGCATTTCATCGCTATAAGAATTTTTCTGTTGTGGCTATCAGCGTTTCGGGCAGTTCTTATCACGAGATTACGGAGACGCGGTTGCGTAATCGCTTTGCTGTCGTTTCAGCTTTGAATTCAGAGGATTATTATCCCGGGTATGGCGATAAATTGGGTTATTACAGGTTAAGTGCCGTGTCTTGCGACAAGGATTATCCAACAACGATTATTCCCTATGAATGGTTTGACCGAACAGAAGAAAAATCATCCAGTATTCTGGTGTTGTGGCTGGATGAGAGCAAAATGCAAGCATCTGCCGGAAATTATAAGCAATTTTTCAATCAGTTAATTCAGGAAATAGAAACGGAATGGCTGAAAATCTGGGAAACGAAACTAGCACAATCTCCAAATTACTCAAGGAATCCAAGCTATAAGTTGATCGGGCCGAGTGGATCATCGCTGCTAGTTGATCTCTTGAAAGGGGATCCGATGATTAAACCCGACTCGGATATTTATCCGCGATTTAAGTTGTTTGCCCATAGTGCAACGGCGCCTGCCAAGAAAATTATCAAAGCGCTGCAGGCCGATTGTGTTGCAAATTCTACTGAATGGTATTGCATGTTTGATGAAAAACTTACCCCCTTTTCGGAGACGGCGCTTGAGAAAAAGTTGCATGAGGCGCTGGAGCAGCGAAGAATAATCCGTTCCATCGGAACAGACGATAAACTAATCACGGCATTGCTGTGGGAATTATGGAATCGTGGTGTCAATAATTCAAAACGAGGGTTTTCTTTTGCTGATTTGATAACTCAGCCAGAATGTGTGGATGGCTTGGTTTTGATTACTGAACTGGATACCTTGTACGCCCGGTCCTTGGCGAGTTATATTGAACAAGACCAATTCTGGAAGCATTGCAATCAAGACGGCAATCAACCTCTGCCGGTCAAAAGATTTTCTTATTTGCGCGGCGTGGATGGCAAACTGCCCAGTGTGCCCGATAAAAGTAGCGGTTACCGGCAATCCGTTGAAACCAACAAAAACTCGCCCATGCAATGGGATGATGCAGCTCCGGAATATGCCGAAGGCCGCAACCAGTTTGATTACTTGCGCAGACTGACGGAAATCATTGCACAACTTGATCGTGACAAGAGTTTTGCAGCACAAGGTGTGAAAGCGATCGGTATTTTGGGTTCTGATGTTTACGACAAACTTGTTATATTGCATGCGCTCCGGGAAAGATTTCAGGACAAGATATTTTTTACGACAGACCTCGATGCACGCTTTCTGCATGCTGATCAATCAAAGTGGACCCGCAATTTGATTGTGGCTTCCAATTTCGATTTCATGCTGCGTGCAGATTGGCAGAAAAACAGTATGCCATTTCGGGATAGCTATCAAACTTCAATTTATAACGCGGTTTCACTAGCTCTTCGTGAAATTAATGACGGAGAAAGAAACTGGACACAGGCAGTTATCTCACAATCACAAAAACCTCAACTTTTTGAAATTGGAAGGAAGAAAGCGGTTCATCTTGATTCGCCGCATGTTTGTGAACTCGATAACTGGATTCATAGCCTGACATCGATCCGTGGGCAAAGCAGCGATTCTCACGAGTGCATGATGCAAATCACTGCTGATCTAACTGATCGAAATGAAAAGACATTTGATATTTTCACCAATGAACCGGATCGCTCGCTTATCACAACGTCAAAAGAGAAGATCGTCAGTAATGCGCTCAAAATTGTTTTGATCATTATCTTTGCTTTGTGGGGCTATTACTTACTGATGCAAAAAATAGGATTGGCAATAACTCGGAAATCGGATATGTACACACGCCTATGCAAACTGGTGGCGGATAAGAAAGTATGGCTTGGAAGCTTGCTATGGATACTTGCTAGCGCATTTCTTGCTGTAGCATTGATTAATGAAGAAGTTTATGAGCCATTTATATGGCTCGAGGGCATTAGCGTCTGGCCTAATCTTACGATTGGTTTTATCGGGATTTTTATCATTTTTTGTGTTTCTTGGTATTTTTATGAGCGATTGCGACAAACAAAATCCGAGATCGATAGCGATTTCTTTAATATTTCGACCGGCATGCTCACAAATAATCTTAATGAGCGGGGCATAGAACGGGCAAATGACACGTGCGCCGCATGGAAAAGTTACCACTTTCTTACGCGTGGATTTTGGACTGGGATAGCTATTGCCGCTGTAGTTGCGGCTGTGCTCACGCTATCATTTCTGTTACTGGGTACTTTCAAATCATTGGGTTCCTTAAACTTTCCATCTCGTGGAGATTTTGTTTATTTTTTTCATTATGCGCTTTTGCTTGCACAATTTTTGCTGTTATGGGGACTGGTTTTTTGGGTTAGCTCGGAGGCCAAAGCGTGCAGCCGGTTAATCGACACCATAAAAGAATCTACCATTAATGAAAATTTCTTTCAGCAATGGTCAAGTCATATTCTTGAAATAGTAGAGCAGGGCACGGGCGTTTCGCAGAAACATCTGCATCGTTACCTGCAATTCTTGCTCGCTGTTAAAATTTCCGAAGCGATCAGCCGCCTGATTTATCTACCCTTAGGGATGATTCTGATCATTCTGATTGCGCGAAGCAGAATCTTCGATCAGTTCGATTTGCCATTGTCGCTGATTATTGTGTTCAGCATTGCAGTGATTTATCCATTATTGCGGATTTATCAGTTGCGCCAATCTGCTGAAAGCTTGCGCGATAGCTTCCTAAACGATTATGAAGCTCAGCAAGTAGTATTAGCTGTGAAGCAAGCGGGTGAAACGGCGCAAGTTAGCCGCGTTATCGCATTAATTCGTAATGAACACCAGGGCATTTATGCTACAGTTGGCCATCAGCCTGCACTGGCTGCCTTGTTGCTGCCGTTTGGCGGTATGAGTGGCGTGCAGATTATTGAATATTTGTTTAATATTTAGCGCAGTGCATCGTGATTATTTTTTAGGATATAACATAACAATGAAATTTTCTTCGAATGGTTTTACAAGTATTGCTTGTGGCATGTTATTGATGGCAGTGAGTCTTAACGCTCATGCAGCAGATTACATCACCGATGAACAGCAGCTTTCTGTCAAGGAAAAAAGAGCGGGTGAAGCCTACTATCGTCAAGATAGCAAATGGATGATTTATCAGGCAGAGGTTGCCGATGATAATCCGTTTTATCAAATTTTCTTAAAAAATATCGCCACGGGCGCGGTGCAACAAGTATCTCCGGGAACCGGCAAAACGACTTGTGCATGGGTTCATCCATCACAAGAAAAAGTTTTATTTTCTTCCACACATGAAGATTCTGAAGCAAAAGCCAAAATGCACGCTGAAATTGAGCGCAGGAAATCGGGCGAGCGGCAATCATACGCTTGGGATTACGATGAGTTTTACGATATTTACGAAACTGATTTTTCCGGTGGAAAAATTCATAACCTTACCAAAACATTGGGTTATGACGCTGAGGCTTCCTGGTCACCGGATGGCAAACTGATCGCTTTTGCTTCCAACCGCAGAGCCTATACCGGCGATTTATCCGACGAGGAAACCCAACTTTTTAAAGCCAATCCGTCGGCGTTGATCGATATTTATATCATGCATGCGGATGGCTCCAATGTGAAACGCTTAACACAGACCAAAACTTACGATGGCGGTCCGTTTTTCAGCCCCGATGGCAAAAGGATTGTGTGGCGCCGTTTTAGTGAGGGTGGACGGGAAGCGGAAATCTTCACGATGAATATCGATGGATCCGATCAGAAGCAAATCACGCGATTAAATGCCATGTCGTGGGCACCTTTCTATCATCCTTCCGGAAAGTACATTATCTTTGCAACCAATTTGCATGGGCATCGCAATTTTGAACTTTACATCGTCGATGTTGAGGGGCAGAGAGAACCTGTGCGCGTGACCGATAAAGAAGGATTCGACGGTTTGCCAGTGTTTACACCTGATGGTAATTACCTGACTTGGACCAGTGATCGTACCCCCGAGAAAAAAGGTCTTTTATTTCATGGTAAATGGAATCATCAGAAAGCATTGGAGAGCCTTTCATTGAAATAACTTGAGTCAGATAATTTGAGATAAGAAAAATTAAGTGATTTTTTCTGGAAGATAAAATCAAGGGACGCAACTGCCAGATTATGTCAGCTCGCTTAAGCTTTATACCCGAACTATCGTACCTTTGAAACGCATGATAAGTGGATTTGGAGGGCTAGTTTTGCTAATAGATTAAACGATTTTATGAAATTTCTTCTGAAAATATATATACTTGCAGATTAGTCCATTTTCTGCATTATTATCCTTTAGAAAATTATGGGCTTTTTCTATAGTGTTAGTGGTCTTCAAGATATTTTAGGAGAGTTCCATGTATTTAAATCAATATCGTATCCAAAATTATTTTTCTCTATTTTATTTAACCGTAGCCAGTTATCGTATCCGAACATTTTGTTTCAGTTTGGGATTGATAATTATCGCAACCTTGACTGTACTGCCTGCAGTAATACAAGCTGGCGTACCCGCAGGGTTTAAGCAAAGCATTGTCGTTCGAAATTTAGTTAATCCCACGCGAATGGCGATTGCTCCCGATGGCCGTATTTTTATTACGGAACAAGCCGGACGGATCCGAATTATCGAACAAGGCGTTCTGTTGTCACAGCCTTTTCTAAACATTACCACTAAGGTTAATAGTCTAGGAGAGCGCGGGTTGTTAGGAATTGCTTTTGATCCTGACTTTCTCATTAATCAATGGGTATATGTGTATTACACCAGCAAAACCCCTGTTATCCATAACCGGGTAAGCCGCTTTAAAGCCAATGGAGATACGGCATTAACGGGAAGTGAAGATGTGCTGCTCGATATTCAGCCATCAGGAGCGGCAACATTTCATAATGGCGGCGCAATTGGTTTTGGAGCCGACGGTAAGTTGTATATTGCAGTGGGTGATGGTGGCACGAGCAGCAATGCGCAATCTCTAGCCAATCTTAAAGGAAAAATTCTACGCATCAATAAGGATGGCAGTATTCCCGCCGACAATCCGTTTTATCAAACAGCCACAGGCGTCAACCGAGCCATTTGGGCGAGAGGTTTTCGTAATCCCTATAGCTTTGCAGTACAACGTGAAACAGGCCGCATGCACATTAACGATGTCGGACAAGATGCATGGGAAGAAGTCAATCAGGGGGTCAAGGGTGCTAATTATGGCTGGCCGCTTATGGAAGGAAAAGGCAGTAATCCCCAGTTTCGCAATCCCATCATAGTTTATCCACATAGCCCTAGCGCTTTTTGTACGGCAATAGTCGGCAGTGCATTTTATAATCCAATCAACGATCGATTCCCCGCTGATTATGTGGGTGATTATTTTTATGGCGATTTTTGCGCCGGTTGGATCCGCCGCTATGATGTGACAACTAAAATTATTTCTACATTTGCAACTGGCATGGGGCAGATCGTAGATATTCAAGTAGGTTTGGGCGGTATTATGTATGTTTTAAGGAAAGACGGCGGTATCTTACACTCGATACGTTATGGCAATTAGCAATAGTGCTGCCAAAATGACATGAGTTTCCATAATAATGTAGATTTTAAGTAGAAGTGAGATCAGTATTTTGTTAACGTTTCGTCATCAGTACTAAAGCCAATAAAATACGTGTGGCGAGATGTAACTAATTGAATATAATCTATTTATAGTGTGTCTTGTTGTTGTGCAACTGGAAGAAAAGCTTAAATATTTAACAGCTATGCGCAACTGATTTATGACTCAACGATCGCCGCGTGAAATTCTGCCACCTATCTGTATCGCTTCAAAGGGATTGGGTTGGCTTGGCTATCGCTGAGCACTAGTAGGAAATAGGTAATGACAGACAGAATTGATTTCAACGTATTTATTGCCAGCCTTTTGCTTGCAATTGATAGAAAAGCAATTGCATAAATATTGGCAAAGAGCAGTAAATGGTGAGTTATATCGTGTTCATTCGTAGTATTTATTATGGGGAGAAATGTCATGGCCGATCCTGTTTTTAATTATGTGGGTGCTAATCCGTTTGGTTTGAGCAATTCCGGTAGCTATATCGCCGATCCTACTTTTGTGGATATCGATAATGATGGAGATGCGGATGGTTTCGTCGGTAATAGTACCGGCAATACACTGTTTTTCAGAAATACCGGTACAGCCAACAATCCGGTTTTTGCCGCCGCCATTATCAATCCCTTTGGTTTAACCGCTGCAGCAGGATGGTCTAGCCCTGATTTTGCCGACATTGATGGTGACGGTGATAGGGATGCTTTTGTCGGTGACGTCAATGGTAATACGCTTTTTTTTAGGAACACAGGAACAGCTAGTAATCCCAATTTCGTTGCGGCTGTTAACAACCCTTTTGGCTTGAGTGACGTTGGAAATTTTGCTAATCCTACTTTTGTCGATATCGATGGTGATGGCGACCTCGATGCTTTTGTAGGCGATGAGAGCGGCGATAGTAATTTCTTCAGAAATACCGGATCTGCTGTTAACCCGGTTTTTGCGGCAGCAGTTAGTGATCCTTTTGGTCTGTTTGGTGTGTTCGGATACGGAATTAGTCCTAGTTTTGCCGACATTGATAAGGACGGCGATCTGGATGCTTTCTTAGGGTGGGGAGGTGCCTATAATATCCAAGAGGGTGCACTTTTTTTTAGAAACATTGGTACCGTCAATGCTCCGGCATTTTACTTTGATAGCCAAAATCCATTTGGTTTGAGCAATGTAGGCCAATATATGAGCAATCCTGCATTTGTCGATATTGATAACGATAACGATCTGGATGTCTTTATCGGCAATCCTGCCGGCGATTCAGTTTTTTTCCAGAATAAAGGGGTAGGCAGCAGCCCCTATTTTTCTGGAATTGATTATTCTATTGACCTAAATCGCAGTCCCGATCCTCAATTTGCTGATATTGATAATGACGGTGATTTTGATGCGTTTGTTGGTGATGGTTCCGGTAATACTCTATTTTTCAGGAATACCGGAACAGCTACTAATCGAGTTTTTGCTACAGCCGTTATCAATCCCTTTGGATTAAGTAATGTCGGTACTGTCTCTCTTGAATTGGTCGATATCGATAACGATGGCGATTTGGATGCGTTCATCGGTAGTGGAGATGGCAACACACTGTTTTTCAGGAACACCGGCACAGCTACAAATCCGGCATTTGCTGCACCACAAACTAATCCATTTGGCTTAAGCGATATAGGCACAAGTGCCAAACCATCCTTTGTAGATATTGATGACGATGGCGATTTCGATGCTTTCTTAAACAATGTGTTTTTCAAGAACAATGGTACCGCAAATGTGCCATCCTTTGCTCCTGCGGTTAGTAATCCGTTCGGTCTGGTTGGCTCAAGCATTGATAATTTTGATTTTATCGATGTGGATAATGATGGTGATCTGGATGCGTTTAGCTATCTGCAGTTTTTCCGCAATACCGGATCGGCAACGAACCCGGCATTTATTGATGGCGGTAAAGGATTATTTGGTATGGCCCAAGACGTTTGGCGTACTTCCGTGGATACTTTCACTTTTGTAGATATCGATGGCGATGGTGATCTCGATGCCTATGTTACAGGCAGATATTTTTATTCTTATGAATATTCTTGGGACGGTTTCCAGATCAACAATCATGCGCCGAATGTCGCCAATTTAACGGTGCCAGAAACGTACACCAAGAATACACCATTAAATCTGAAGAATATTGTCATTAGCGATCCGGATAGTGCCAATGTGACTGCGGAATTAACCTTGTCCAACAGTGCGGCGGGGCGCTTGAGTACGGCTACATCGGGAGCTGTGACGTCTACTTATAACGTCAACACTGGTAAGTGGGTAGCCAGTGGCGCACTAGCCAATGTCAATGTATTACTGGCAGGAGTCGTGTTCACTCCGGCAACAAACTTCACTGGTACTTTTACGATTAACGCCAGCATTTCCGATGGTGTGGCAACACCTTTGCTAGGAAGTAAAAGTTTTTCAGTGAATTCCGGGGTGCTGCTTGTTAGCACTCCAGGGAATGATATTTTGACGGGAACTTCGTCAAGCAGCGATACGGTGACCTATGCTTCCGCTACCGGACCGGTAACGGTTTCGCTGAACATTACGACGCAACAAAATACCATTAACGCCGGATTGGATACCATCACGCAGGTTGAAAATCTCATCGGTAGTAACTTTGCTGATAATCTGACCGGTAATACTGCTAACAATATTTTGGAAGGCAGGGGCGGTAACGATACGCTGACAGGCTGGTCTGGTGCGGATACCATGATCGGCGGGGCGGGCAATGACAGCTATTTTGTCGAAAACAGCAAGGATGTGGTAACTGAGAACTCCAATCAAGGCACTGATCTGGTCAGCAGCCGCTTGACGTACACGTTACCTGCCAATGTGGAGAATCTGACATTGACCGGCACTGCCGCAATCAATGGCACGGGTAATGACCTTAACAACACATTAACCGGAAATAACGCCGCCAACGAATTAAATGGCCAAGCCGGCAACGATCAGCTCAACGGCGGGGGCGGTAACGATACGTTGATTGGCTGGTCCGGAGCGGATGCCATGAGCGGAGGACCTGGTAATGACAGCTATTTTGTCGAGAATGCGGGCGACGTTGTAACTGAGAATCTCAACCAGGGTACCGATCTGGTCAACAGCCGCTTAACATACACATTACCTGCCAATGTGGAGAATCTGACATTAACCGGAGCGGCAGCGGTCAACGGTACGGGCAACGGTCAGGCCAACATTATCATAGGCAATACGGCTGCCAATCAGCTAAGAGGCATGGCGGGCAACGATATTCTTGATGGCGGTTTAGGTAATAATGTGCTAACCGGTGGAACAGGCAACGACTTTTTTCGCTTCACCAGCAATGGCCATGTTGACGTGGTCGCCGACTATAACGTAGCCAATGACACGGTTCAACTGGACAATGCAGTATTTGCCGCATTGACAGCTACAGGCACGTTGGCTGCCGGGCGGTTCAGGGTGGGGGCACAAGCGTTGGATGCCAATGACAATGTCATTTATAACAAAACTGCAGGAACGCTTTGGTACGACGCGGATGGCAATGGTGCAGGCGCTGCGGTGCAGATTGCCGTCATTGGCAGCGGCTTGAATCTTACCAATGCGGAGTTTGTGGTGATTTAGCCTGACCAAAAGCCAGGATAGTCGACTGAGGGATAACCTGAGACCGACACCTAGGAAACGGAATTATAAGTATGTTGTAGTATCTATTCCGAAAAAACGCAACAAGCTGATATTTCAAGTAATACTTAAACAGACATTCAGAATGTAAATTCTGCGTATAACAGCAGGCCCAAGAAATGGATAGCAAGGTTGCATGATATGGAGATTCCTGCCTGGCAAACTACGAGGGATATGGCACTGAATGATAGAGCAATAGGGTAACTATACTATGCCTATCATCTTTTTAATGTTTCATGGAAAACTAACATGTCTGCACAGTCAGTTATAGCATAATCTTAACTGACTGAGACAATCTGCTTTGTATAATTGATGATAAAATATCAATTGTATTCTCACTCGATAACTTGCTTTTCTATCATGTAAAGAGAAACACCCAATCAAGCAAGATCGCCTGCATTCTCTTTGTTATCATTGGAAAATATGCTTTTTAATGAGTATAACCGACAAAAGACAGCCATTTTCATGATCTCGTATAAAAGGTCTCAAGAACATTGATGTTGAGAACCCAGAAACAGCGTTTTCGTGGAAGGTGAAAATCTAATAATCTTTATTCCTCAAATAACGGCCCTGATTTAAAACCTTGACCAGTGATCGTGAACAATTTGTCCATTAATGATGGTAAAACGGTAATTGTAATCATCGACACGATAAACCCACATTTCCCGTTGTAAAATAAATCCGCCAACACCATTATAAATCGATCCCAAATTTATTTTTACGTGTGGTTTTCCCATGTGGAGGATTAACTTATCGATATAGTCACCTTTCACAATGAT
Organism: uncultured Nitrosomonas sp.; assembly: GCA_902826055.1. Lineage (GTDB taxonomy): Bacteria > Pseudomonadota > Gammaproteobacteria > Burkholderiales > Nitrosomonadaceae > Nitrosomonas. The sequence continues at coordinate 14,354 of CADEDJ010000024.1, forward strand.
TTCACCGTTCGGTGCGCGAAAACCGCATAACAATATAATCGCAAGCGCAAGAAATAGAATTTTTTTCATGATTTCATCCTTTCTATCTGAACGTAATCAGCGACACACTGATGGTGTAAGAATATTGCAATGACGATGAATACATGCTGAATGGTGGAAAACAGATTTGTTTTTAGTGCGAGGAATCTCCATTCTTATGAAACAGCAACCAGAAATTTACTATAGTTACCGCTAAGTTAGTAGAATCAGAGAGTACAGTAGGAAAAGTGACAGGTTGCTATTTTTATTATCAGTAAGCCAGGCGCACGCTCAGATTAAAAAAACGGCCGCGGCGGAATTGACGGCTAATTTCATCGCCTTGCAGAATAAGGACATCGTCGTCTAATATATTTTGTGCGGAAGCTTGCATCGATAATCCCTTATACAAATTCTGACTGAACACAAAGTCGAGTTGATGAAAGGGCTGTTCATATTTATCCGGGGTACCCAATAATCCTGCAGATACAATACGCTTGCTCGAAACGTTGTATAACAAGGTAGCTTGTGTTTTCCAGCGAGGATTATCATAGCCCACTTGAAAATTCACAATATGCGCAGAATGGCCTTGTAAGGCCCTTTCGGCTGTTGTCAGCGACGCAAGATTTTCGGCACTCAATTGAACTTTCGATGTCGACCAGGTGTAATTACCGCCGACGTAAAAATTCTGCAAGTGTGGATGCACAAAATCGAGCTTCTTCAATAATTCAAATTCAAACCCATAAATATTTGCTTTGTCGGTATTCTGATAAGTATTCAATACACCGGAACCCACTTGAGTTACCAGCTCGATCGGATTAGTCAAATCTTTCCAGAAAAACCCGGCAAAAATATTTTCACTGGGCGATAAGTAATATTCCCAACGAAGATCCCAGTTGGTAATTTTGGTTTGCTTGAGATTTGGATTGCCGATAGTTTCTTGATTGGTATTAATATCGGTAAAGGGTGCGATAGATAATTCCCTAAAATCGGGTCGTGACAACGTTTGACTATAGCCCGCACGCAGTTGCTGCTGATCTGTAATAAACAAAGTCGCCGTTGCAGATGGCAACATATCAACCCTGTTCAGTCTTGCAGTTGTGGGTAGATTATCTTTAAAAGTATTGACTTTCTGATCATTATCTTCCCAGCGCAATCCTCCGGTGATATTGAGCCTATCGTATAATAGCCAATCCATTTTCCCGTAGTAGGAAAATAAATTCTGCGAAGCTGTATAGCTTTCACTGGCGCGAGTCACATCACGCAGTTGAAATCCGTTTCTACCGATAATGCTTGGCTGCAATATGTTTTCCAGTGAGCGTTGCGCTAATACCGATGCATTTACCGCATCCGGACCGGCTGGAAAATAATTGAATCGCTGTATGTCGGAATCACGTTTTTTACTCTGAGTGATAAAACCACCATGTAGTGTTATTTTGTGGTCACGTAAAGGTTGCAACGGAATTTTGCCATCAACGCGCCAGCTTTGGTCCCGGTCGACCAGGCCGGAATACGATATCTGATTACTATCAACTTGACGGGAAAAAGTAAAGTTACCGTTTCGTGACGTATCGTCATAGCGATAATCCCGTGTTTTCGGTTCAACCCGCTCAGCGGTTGCATCGGTGAACAACCAGTTGATGGAAAAATCTTTTAACCAATCAAAACGATGATCACCGCCCACCTGGTGCATCAGTAATTGATTCGAGAAAAATTTCAACCGCGTTCTGCGAATATCAAAGGTTTCGGCATCAGTAAATCCTTGAGAAACTCTTGCTTCATCAAAGGATTGGCGTAAAAACATAGTCTTGGCAAACAATCGATGAGAATCTTTATACTGCAATTCCGTTCCGCCATAACCGGTCAAATGCACTTCACGCAACGAGCGTTGCATATCAAAATCCATTTTTTTAACTAATTCACCATCATTGGTAGCAAATTCGCGGTTGATTTCATTTTGTTTTCTGAACTCCTGCTTCCAGCCGGCAGCGGCAATGTACCCCAAGGTAAAGTCCCCAAATGTAAAGCTATCACCGATAGAAGCCTGCATACCTGTGTCTGGGCCACGTTTTTTCCTATTGACATCCCACACACCGGATAAATCCTCCCCAAACTTTTCGAGTTGTTCAGGAGTCACTCCATTGGGATTAAATGGCGATTGCGGCCGCAAATTCCCATCCTTAGTTGCATCAGCAATCGAGTCAGGCATTGCCCGTGCACCATTATCATAACTGGTGAAATCAAGTCCGCCACCTTTGTACGTCAGGCCATCCTGAAAAGTGGTATTGTCATTGATGCCTGCTTGCAAGTTCAAATTGAAAAAGAATGCATCGGGAATGCCTCGTGTGCGTAGTTCCACCGTACCGCCGGCAAATTCGGCAGGGCGATCGGGGGAATAGGTTTTCTGCACCAATACAGTTTCAAGAATATTGGTCGGAAACAAATCCATCGGTACCACGCGCCGGGTTGGATCCGGACTTGGAATTGCTGCGCCATTCACCAAAGTCGTTGAGAATCGCTCTCCCAAACCGCGGATAAAAATGAACTGACCGCCGACCAGCGTTAATCCGGAAGCTCTGCGCAACGCGCTGGCCGCATCGCTATCACCCGCGCGGCTGAATTGTTCTGCGCCCAGAACTGTCGCAACAGAGGTTGCAGTACGTTGTTCTTCGATCACTGATGCGACTGTACCTGCCAAATGAGGCTCCAGCACGACATATTCCGCTAATTCAACACCGGCCGGAGTTAATTTAAAGCTGAGATCGGCCGTTTGCGCGTTTTCAATTTTTACGTCATCTTGTGTTTGGCTGCTATACGCGCTATGCAGCAATGAAACGCTATAACTACCGCTAGGTACCGTTGCTATTACCTGTCCTTGTTCATCTGTTCTTAATTTCTGCTTCGATCCACTTAAAAAAACCTGTACGTCTTTGATGGGTCTCCCGGTTTCCGCAGATAAAACCTGTACCTTGACTGTACCCTCGCCTTGATCCTGTGAAGCTGCAGCCGCCGCATCCGTTCCTGCCACCGTACCTGCTATCGAGCTTTCAATATTCAGTAACGGCTTTTTTTTATTGGGGTAGAAAGTCACCAGAATTTGTGCATTTTCCGCAGGACGGAGTGGCAAATCAAACATGTATTCGCGAGTTCCAGTCCTGACCGTAAACTGATAAACACCGGGAGGTAATTTCCCAGCTATGCTGCCATTCGCATTTGTCTTAAGCGGTGCATCTCCAGCCTTCCAGGTATACGTTGACGGAATCGCCTCAAAAATCAGTTTTGCAGTAGATTTATCAAAGGATTCACTACTAATAAGTAATTCCGCATCGGCTATAGGTAAGCCATCTTGAAACAGGTGTAGGGAAAATTCTGCTTTTTCTTCACCAGCCCAAGCAACAGAACTTATTAATCCACTGGTGATAAGAACAAATACCGCAACAATGTGAAATTCAATTACCCGCAAGACATACGATCGGAAAAAGTGGTTACAATCTGTTTTCATTTGGCGCATTTAGCCTCTTCCTCACTGAGCAATCGCCCGTGAAGATCAATTTATAGTTATTTAGTCAAAAAATACTCTTTGGCAGGTAACAGATGCAGGAAAAAGCGGCGACTAATGTTCTATGATCATCCTTATTCATACCGCTTGTAGTGAATGTATTAAGTACATTGCCATGGCTCGTTTTTACAAACCTCCATTAAGCGGCGTAGTTCGGTTCCCTTTCTGAAAAGTTCGGCACTTGTCAAATGATCCAGATGCTGGTTGGCTGCAGAAAAACGACGGCTTGAAAATAATGCGTAAGCCAATGCATAACGCACATCCTGATCTTCCAATAACCCGGTGCGGTACAAACTCGATTCCATGTTGGCTGCGCGTTCAAATTGTTTTAATGCCAGCAAAATAGATAAGCGCTGCTTCAGCTTCACCTTTTGATCACTAATGCTTTCATTTAATGTCAGTGCCTTATGGAACCGGCCTGCACGCCGGTAAATTTCGGCCGCTTCAGCTTGTAGATTTGGATTCAACAATGCCGCTTGTTCAAGAATAAACGCAGCCGAATTCAATTTTCCTTGGTCCAGGTAAGTATGCGCGAGCAGCTTTGCAACCATTTCATCATGAGGAAATTGCAAGCGTGCAATTTCCAAAATATTCAAGGCTTCCTGATATTCTTTACTTAGCCTTAACGCATTTCCTAAAGCAATATAATCAGCCGCCACTGCTTTGGAGCGATGCAAAAACTCCCGGCCAAGCCTAACAGCTTCCTGATAGAGTCCCAGTTCCACGAAATAAAAGACTTTGCGTTTGATAAAACGAAAATCTGCAGGAAAAATATTTTGCCCATCGTTCAAAGCATTGATAGCCGCTTCAGTGTTCTTCAAATGCCAGTAGGATTCCGCTTTTAGGGTTATCAGTGCAGCATCTTTGTTGACTAAATTGCCCGCCTTATTAATGGCATCGATGGCTTGTTTATAGTCTTTAAGGCCGAAATGGGTTTGTGCCAGATAGAGGTATAGCGCCTGATCCTTTTGTCCATTTTTTATAGCCTGCTGCAAACTGTCTTTGGCTGCTTCAAGGTCGTTCAATCCCATATAAGCCAACCCCTGCAAGGTATAAAATCTGGCCAAATCAATCTTCTTGTTATCCAGATCGACGCTTTGTAATGCCAGCAATGCGCGATCGTTATGACCGTCTTTTAGCATCACTGCAGCAAGTTCAAGAAAATCTGTTGATTGTGGTTTATTCTCAGATGACCACACAAAATTGCTACAACAAAGAAAAATTAGCGTAGCAATTGCATAACGAATTCTTTTAGCTAGCGAATACTTCATTTTTTATTGCGATCACGCTAAGAATTTAAGATAGGTCAAAACGGATTTTTTGTTTTGCCCATACGCGCACAATATCGCCTTTATATTTTGCCGGTTCAAAATGCCAGGAGCGGATTCCTTGTAATGCAGCCGCGTCAAAAATGCCGGAGGGACTTGATTCGAGAACCTGCACTTGATTGACAGAACCATCGGTTTCCACGAGCACGGATAAAACGACATAACCTTTAATGCCATTTTTCTTCGCGGTTGGCGGATATTTAAAAGAACCGCGTGCAATCGGCTTGGGCGGCACATCAACCAAATCCGCTGTCATTACGGCATTGCCCGTTTTACCCAGCAAGCTGTCATCAATATCACGCTGATCACTATCCAAACCAAGCAAACCAAGATCGATGCCCGACAATGCGGTATCCAGTCCTTTGAAGGGTGTAGGCGCCTGTGGGCGCGCCACTTGCTTTTTAGGTTCCACTTTCTTGATCTCTTTTTTTGGCTCTTGTTTGATTTCTTTGGTCATACTGATTTCTGTCACTTCCTGCGGAGGAGATTTCTCCATCTTTCCCATAAAGTGATTCATGACTAATATCAAACCAAAAACCAGTGTCAGTCCAAATAACATGGCAAAAACTCCTGCCACATGTTGTTTTAATTTCATCGTTTCCATTTCTCTACCCCGCTTCTTTTTTTGTTGCAACACCAACACTCTCGGCCCCTGCCAAGCGTGCCTGATCCACTACTTCAACCAATTTCCCCGCTGGAACACCTTCATCCGTCACTACCAAAACCACCTTGCTCGAAGCAGTACTCAATAAATCGCGCAGCTTGCTTTGTATTAGCCACAAGCGTACGGGTTCACCATCCATATAGGTATCACCGTTACGATCGATGAATAAACGAATTGCCTTGCTTGATGCTGCAACAGAACTACTTGCTTTGGGACGCTCCAGTTCCAGCTTCATATCTTTAACAAAAGTCGTTGTCACCATGAAGAAAATCAATAAAATGAATACGATATCAATCAATGGCGCCATATCAATCGTGGCTTCGGCTTCAGCAGGCTCGTGATTTCTCATAATTGACGCCCTTTTTTTATTAAATAATTTTCACTGGTTTGATGGCACAATAAATCCTTCACCTGGGAAAGATCCTGTTCAATCTGATGTTGTTTGCGGTTCAGCAAACTATTGGCCAGCAAGCCGGGAATTGCTACAGTTAACCCCATCTGTGTAGTAAACAAAGCTTGCGAAATGCCGCCGGCAATACCGCCAGACTGGGAATGCAGCGTCATGGTCGCCAGCGAATCAAATGTTTCAATCATTCCCATTACCGTTCCCAACAAGCCTAGTAATGGAGAAATCATAACGACGATGCGAATCAGTGCAGAAAATTTTACAATTTCCCTTTCATATTCATAGAAAGCAGCATCCAGATGACGCCGAAGATTTTTTACCCCTCTGTTCTTTAATGCAATTCCCTGCTTGACTGCTTGAGCCACAATATTTTTTGCAACTTTGTCTTGGTGGTGTTGATAGTACTTCACCATGTCGCGCACCCCCATCAACCGAGGCTCTTTCATGACCCAAAATCGATACCCAACACCATACCAAAGCAATAAAGTACAAAGTACGAGTGGAGGCATAACAACACCTCCTGCAACAAACAACGCCTTAATCAATAGGGTTAGTTCAGTAAGATTCATTTCAGGCGTTACTCAATACCAAAGCATTGTCATCGATATCGGAGCCCGCAATCTCTTCAAGTTCAACTCCACCACCTAAAAAAACATTAATGATTCTTAAAGCGGAGTGTTCCATATCGCGTTTGATATTTCTTGCCCATGCAGATAGTAAAGAACCTATTAACAAAGCCGGAATGGCAACGATCAGTCCTAATTCTGTTGTTACCAGTGCTATCGAGATACCTTCAGAAAGCAATTTGGGATCACCCGTACCAAACTGGGTAATCATGTCAAACGTTTCAATCATTCCCGTTACCGTTCCCAGCAAACCTAGCAGGGGGGAGATGGAAGCAATCACCAAAATGGCGGAACCGAATCGATCCAACGGCCCTGATTCTTGAAGGATCGCTTCATAAACAATACCTTCCATGTGATCTCTGTCATCTTTTAAATGCCGTAATGTGTATAACAAAACCCGGCCGATGGCCGATGAATTGTCTTCGCAACTTTTTTTAGCCACATCTAGATCGCCGGCAGTAAGCTGACGTATGATTTGATCGGAAAGATGTTTCGTATCGGCACTATTGATGCGCAGCAGATAAGCGCGTATCAGAATAAGAAATATGGCGATGAGACCCATTATCACTATGACCCAACCGATCGGACCGCCCGAATCAATAATTCCCTTAATGGTTTTTTCAGGAGTTTCTTCAATGGCATGGGTGCGCGATTCAAATAAATACAATTGCAAGGTATCCGGCTGTTGATTCTTACTCAAAGCCGCAACACTTTCTGCGCCAGAATTTCTCCATACCTTATAATCACCACCGCCCGCAGGTACCAAGCTACCGCCACCTTCTGCACTGACACCATATGCCGCAATATTGCCTAACTGAATCAATGTTCCTTGCGTTTGCTTGCCATTTTCCAGGAAGAAGTTGCCGGGTTTCGTGTGAATTGTCCCCAACCCTTGCAATAACGATAGCGATTGCCTAAACAAATAACCTACCTTAGTTTGATCATTTTCTTTACTTTCCTTTAGCGATGCTGGAATTTCGATACCATGATTTTTCAAAGTAACTTCTGCCTGCAGATAGGTAGCTTCCAGAGCATCGCTACGTTCCGTAACAGCAGCCTCTTTGCGTTCAACTTCAGTAAGCTGTGTCGTGAGCTGATCAATTTTTGTCGAGCGTTCGACAGAACTGCGTTCAAGCGCGTTTATCTTGCTGCTTAAAGCTTGCTCCTCTCGGTTTGCAGTCCCTTGATAGGTTCTTAAGCGTTCGGCTAATTCTCTTTTCTGAGCATCTAGAAATGCAAACTCTCGTTTATAGGCAGTTTCCAAATTAACCGTATCCTGCTTCGCTGAATTCTGCTTTTTAGCCGGGGCAGTGTCAGATGCAGCTTGTGGTGTAGATATGGAAACATTCTTTTCAGAAACCTCAGCTTTATCTTCTTTTGCATATACCGATGCAATAAGCGTCATCAGTAGGAATGATAGTAATGATACTTTTGTCATTTTCTCAATGGGTTGGGTATTTCAAAGTAACCTTGCCGTATCTGTTTTTTCAATGAATCAAACAAGACTCTGACGTGCTCTATCTCAGTAGTATTTTCCAGAATCTCAAATTTCCATCCGCCATCGGCTGACCGCTTGGCCATTCCGCTTCTGTTATCGCGGGTTTGAAAGAACAGGAAAACTGTGCCCAACTTTGCAATATCTACCAGCACGTTTTCTCCATCCAGCAAAATGGTCTGCTGATAAATCCCGTTTTCTTTACTGAGACGAATTTCGTCTTCAATGAGAGACCACGCGTGATTAATGGCTTTATTAGGATCAATCAATTGATTGGCAACATTATTTTCAAGATCCTCTATGGCTTTGAGCCGATCTTGCATCTTGAATGGAAAACCTGATTGAACATAGCGCTTATAGTCATCGAGAATGGCGAGTAAAACAGGTTTTAAAGTCTCGCCTGACTGTTCTGCTTTTTTAGCGGTTGCAGTCATTTTGTCGATGGAATTTTGCAGTTTCTCAAGACTGAGCTTTTGCCTTCTTTCTTCTACACTTAAATCCGCCAATTGTGAATTGAGTGCAGACATTCGACTGGTGTGTTTTTCCTTTTCAACATCCAATTGTGTTTGCAATGTCTCGACTTCACCCCGAATCTTGGCCAGCGATTTCGCTAAATTCTCTAAACTACTTGCTATTGCTGCAAAAGAATTGAGCAATAACGCTATTAGTCCTATGTATAAAATTATTTTCTTTATAAGATACTTGTGCATACATTCAATCTAAAAATAAACTGGGCGAGATTAATAATTTTAGTTATCCATCAATCGCTCATCGTCAATGGATTGGCATGTTACAAGCGAAATATTTCACTTTCATGACAGCCAGATGAATTTGATGCTACTCACGCATTAGGCAAGAAATTTCAAATGATTCTATAATTTCTAATAAATAGAATTACTTAAGGAGACCCTTAACAAGTGTCATTTTGAGCAAGAGAGAGAAATCTATTGCGTTGATGATTAAAGATTCCTCTCTACGCTCGGAATGACAAATGCGAGTTATTCAGAGTCTCCTTAAATAATTTTCTCGGCAATAAAAGAAAGATTTTTGTGGATTATCAGAAACGTTTTGCTCTTCTTGCGATTCCACAAATTTAAGATTGCACGCTAATATTTTGATAACGCAGTTAAATTGATTGCATTAAATCATTCAGAAAAATATATTGCCGTTACATTTTTTAATAAAAAATCATTACATTCATAGTTTTGTCATAAAAATGTAATGATTTGTTTATATTATTCCTGCAACTTTCAATTACACATTTACTATTAATATGGCTGTAACAATACTAGTTGTAGAAGATGAGCCAGCAATCCAGGAATTGATTGCGCTTAATTTGAAAAGAGCAGGTCATATGGTGTTATGTGCGGATAGTGCACAACAAGCACGGTCATTGATCAATAATGTCTTGCCTGATCTTGTATTACTGGATTGGATGCTACCTGACATCACCGGGATAGAGTTTGCACGAAAGTTGCGACAGGAAGAACGTACCAAATCTATTCCTATCATCATGCTAACAGCGCGAACTCAGGAAAACGATAAAATTGCCGGACTTGAAGCGGGTGCCGATGATTATATTACTAAGCCTTTTTCACCCCGCGAGCTTATTGCGCGAATCAAAGCAGTACTGCGCCGCCGTTTGCCTGAAATGTCCGATGAAATTATTGAGCTTGGCGGATTAAGGCTTGATCCCACAACGCACAGAGTTCATGTCAACAATGACATCGAGCCGTCAAAACCCGCAGAAGTTAGCTTGGGACCCACTGAATTTCGTCTTCTACACTATCTTATGGCATATAAAGAGCGTGTCCATACACGCGGACAGCTATTGGATCGTGTGTGGGGAGATCATGTGTTTATTGAAGATCGAACAGTTGATGTTCATATTCGTAGACTTCGAAAAATCCTTGAATCCGTCGGTAAGGAAAATTTGGTGCAAACCGTACGAGGTACTGGTTACCGTTTCTCAGTTGAATGTAACGAAGAAAGTATGGGGTAGATATCAGTAAAAATAAGCAGATACGCTTACAGTGTTTGCAAATACTGTAAGCGTATTAATATTCAGGTTATTTACCAAATGTGTTAACTTCAGGTGGAGAAATCAAATCAGTCTTATTAAATGAAAATAACAATAATACGGTGTATGCATTATAAAAAGTATCGCCAAGAAAGGGCGATGACGATGCAATAAATCGATTAGAAGGCAGTTCAAAAATATCAAAATGAAATCTTGCGTAACCTACCTGGTTTTCTGCTTTAAACAAGGACAATTCAGGCAGTGAAATAGGAAGTAGGGAAGCTTGAATTGGCGGAATTCCAAAAAATTTTGATGCTAATTCAGTCCCCAGTGAATTCACCACAATATTAATCCGGTGACTTGCATTTTCATCCTGCACAGCATAGCCATGTAATCCTAACCATCCTGCCACAATCCCTTTAACAACATCTTTATCTGCACTAATTCCGGCAATATCAAGCTTAATGGCTGAGCCTCGTGGAATGGGAAAAGGTAAATCAGGTTGCTTAGGCAAACTGCGCATCACGGCCTCTGTAATCAGCAACTGTTCAGTTGCAGTTCTGGCAGAATTTGTAATTTTTTGTGTCGATGAACATGCAGAAAACAGCACTGCTACAGTTAAACTCAAACAAAGCGCTTTAACGATTCTCTTCATTTTATAATGTTCCTGTTCTTAACTGTTATGGGTTAATGGATTATTTTACGCGAACAACAAAAGGCATGGTAGCACATCAAACGTAAGATTTATCCTATATTTAGCTTTGGTTTGTCCTGATAAGGTATGGTGGGTTTAGATGTTCGTATCAAAAATAAATAAGCTATCATTTTCCAATATAATAGTTTAGCTACCCAGTTGGTTTAGAAGTTTTATTTTTTTACGCTCCTGTATTCAATCTCGCTATCAATTATTAAATTTATTCATTCAATAAACAATAACTAAGGAGTTTTTTTATGTCACTGCGCATTAATGATCAGGCACCTAATTTTCAGGCAGAAACTACACAAGGAAAAATTGATTTTCATAACTGGATCGGAGATAAGTGGGCCGTATTATTTTCTCATCCCAAAGATTTCACTCCCGTCTGTACAACCGAGTTAGGTTATATGGCGAGCATTCAATCCGAATTCGATAAACGTAATACTAAAATTATCGGACTCAGTATTGATCCACTTGATGATCATCAAAAATGGCTAAAAGATGTTGAAGAAGTCGGCGGCGCCGCAATTGGTTATCCGGTTATTGCAGATACTGATCTCCATGTGGCCAAGCTCTACAATATGTTTCCAGCCGATGAAACAGGTTCAGCAGCGGGGCGGACCGCTATGACAAATGCCACCGTACGGTCAGTATTTGTCATTGGCCCTGATAAAAACATCAAACTCATGATGACATATCCGATGACTACGGGTCGTAACTTCAATGAGATCCTGCGTGTCATTGACTCTATGCAGTTAACCGCTAAACATAAAGTAGCAACGCCGGTAAACTGGCAGCAAGGCGAGGACGTCATCATAGTTCCTTCTGTCACTAATGAAGAAGCTGAAAAGACTTATCCAGAAGGTTGGAAAACAATCAAACCATACCTTCGTAAAGTAAAACAGCCAAGATGATATAAACGTTTCAGACCTTGTGGAAGTTTTGGAGGATAACCGCCGTACCAATGTTTGATCAAGAAAACGAGATAAATTTTTCTTGTTAACCGAAGTTGTTTGCATTCGATTTTGATCATTCAGGGAAACTTCCTCCAAATCTCCATCAGGCCGGCCTGTCTGATCAACTGACCCATTCCTAGTTGCAAAGACTAAATCTCAGATTCCCCATCTGCGCATCAAATCCTTACCTGGTGAAATGTTTCAAAAACGCGAATGCATTGCGGCTTGAACGAATCCTATTCTTCCGCCGCCTTATTAAACAAGAAACGTCCGATTAATTCTTCGAGCACCATGGCTGAATTGGTTTTCATAACTTTGTCGCCATTTTTTAACATTGTTTCATCACCGCCTGCAGCCAATCCAATATACTGCTCGCCCAACAAGCCTGACGTCAGGATGCTGGCAAAAGTGTCTGTAGGGAATGTAAAGCGGCTATCCATACTCATGGTTACCACAGCATCGTAGGTTTGTGTGCTGAACTGAATGTCCGTGACACGCCCCACGACTACTCCGGCACTTTTCACCGGTGCACGTACCTTCAATCCGCCAATATTTTCAAAATTCCCAGTAATAATATAACTTTGTGATGGATTATAAGCATTTAAATTGCCCACCTTAAGGCTCAACACCATCAGTGCAGCAACGCCAGCCGTTACGAAAAATCCCACCCATAAATCCATTGTTGTCCGCTGCATTAACTCACTCCTCTAAACATGAAAGCGGTCAAAATAAAATCAAGCCCTAAAATTACCAATGATGAGGTCACTACCGTACGTGTGGTCGCTCCGGAAACCCCTTCTGCCGTAGGCGGGGCATCGTAACCTTCAAATACCGCAATCGCCGTGACCGCAACACCAAAAAAGCAGCTTTTAATAAAACCATTCAGAATATCAAATCTGAAATCAACCGCGCTTTGCATTTGCGACCAATAAGTTCCCTCATCAACACCTATGAAAACGACAGTCACCAGATAACCCCCATACACGCCCATTACCGAAAAAATAGCGGCCAAAAATGGCATAGAAATGACACCTGCCCAGAAACGTGGCGCGACCACACGAGCAACTGGATCGACTGCCATCATTCCCATCGCTGCCAATTGTTCTGTAGCTTTCATTAAACCTATTTCTGCCGTAATGGCTGAACCCGCACGGCTTGCAAACAATAAAGCGGCGACTACTGGTCCCAACTCACGTACCAGCGACAAAGCCACTAATGTACCAACGGCCGACTCGGATCCATATTTTTGTAAAGTCTCGTAGCCTTGTAGTCCCAGTACCATCCCCACAAACAAACCCGACACTACAATAATGATTAATGATAAAACACCAGTGAAATACAATTCTCTGATCACCAGGTTAAAACGGCGCAGGCTTGTTCCCGATTTTAATAGCACCAAAACAAAAAACCGGCTGGCATGACCCAAGCGCCAGATACTTTCTATTGCCCGATGCCCAATATTCTGAATAGCTGATAGGATATGCCTAGACACGGTTGTCCTCCAAGCCGAGATCTTGCGGGTACGCTTGTGCAGGATAGTGGAACGGTACCGGCCCATCTTCCTCACCATGAACAAACTGATGCACAAACGGTGCCACGGATTCGCGCACTTCTTTCGGCGTACCTTGAGCTGCAATCACACCGTCTGCAATAAAGTACACATAGTCCACGATCTTGAGTGACTCTTGCACATCGTGCGTCACCACGATCGACGTTATCCCCAATGAATTCGATAATCGTCGAATCAAATTGCCAATCACGCTTAAGGAGATTGGATCAAGCCCGGTGAATGGCTCGTCATACATAATCAGCATCGGATCCAATGCGATAGAACGGGCCAAGGCGACGCGCCGTGCCATACCGCCCGATAACTCATTCGGCATTAAATGATGCGCTCCGCGCAAACCTACAGCATGCAGTTTCATGAGCACCAGATCGCGAATCATCGACTCTGGTAAATCGGTATGCTCGCGCATTTGAAATGCAACATTGTCAAACACTGACAAATCGGTAAACAATGCTCCAAATTGAAACAACATGCCCATCTTGCGCCGCAATTTAAAAAGTGCATCACGACTCAGTTCATGCACGACTTCCCCGGCAAATTTCACATGACCGGCGGTAGGTTGGATTGCACCGCTGATTAAACGCAATAAAGTAGTTTTACCCGATCCGCTGCCTCCCATGATAGCTACAACTTGTCCGCGCCGCATGGACATGTCGATGCCATTTAGAATGGGGCGTGTATCATAAGAAAAACTGAGGCCATTGATTTCAATTAAAGCTTTAGAAACCATGCCAAGTAAAAAAGAAGATTGGAGAAAATTGCTGACAGCAATTGTTACGTCTGATTTTAAACATGAAATACATTACGATGAAATTGATTAACTACCTAAAATTCTGATAAGCGCTAATTTTAATCCACTTTTCCTCAAAGGATTAGGTTATATTAGTTTTTATCGCAATTTTCCTGCTTCTTCTTACAGGTTCTATGTATGCCTAATAATCGCCGGTAAATATTAGTTACCAGGATAACGCCATGTTTTTCAGCAAAAAATACCTATTATTTCATTACTTAATTCTTGCTTTTCTTGCCCCGACGCTATTTGCTTCCGAGGTTTATCGCAGTATCGATGCCCAAGGACGCGTCACTTACTCAGATAAGCCATCGGTCGGCGCACGACAAATTGAGATTCTCAACTCACCCAGCCGCCAATTGCATCAGGTGGCCAGGGTGTATGATGGTGATACAGTAGTACTGGAAAACGGCAAACATGTCCGTTTATTGGGAATCAATACACCGGAAATTGAAAGCCATCATCGTGCCGAAGAACCTGGCGGTGTTGCTGCAAAAAAGTGGCTTCAGAATCAGTTACAAAAAAGCAAAGTTTATCTGGAATTTGATCAGGTTCGGCAAGACAAGTACAAGCGTTTATTAGCGCATATATTTTTACCTGACGGCAAACACCTTAACCTTGCGATACTGGAAGCTGGTTTGGCGACCGTCAGTATCATTCCACCGAATGGCCGTTACACCAATCAACTTATCCAGGCACAGCAACATGCTGAGAAACAAAAACTGGGTATTTGGTCAATGCCGGAATACCAAGTGAGGCCAATCTCGCAAATTTCCAATCATAGCAAAGGCTGGCAACGATTCACTGGAACTCCTGTATCCATCAAGAAAGGAAAAAAATACACACGGTTGATTTTCAGCGATAAGATCGATATGCGTATTACAAATACCCATCTTAATTTGTTTCCAGCATTGACAACATATCTAGGAAAAACCCTGGAAATCCGCGGTTGGGTGGCCCGCAATAAAGATCATTACACCCTATTGATTCAGCATCCCAGTAATTTAATTATTCGCTAATTTTTAAATTCAAATGCCTAACTGAGCCTCTGCGTAGTAGTTTTACGCTGAGGTTTGCATTTTATTTCAGCATCTCAAGTTCAAATCACCACGATATCCGCATTGGTGAGGTTCAAGCCGCTGTCAATGACGGCAATCTGCACCGCGGCGCCTGCACCATTGCCATCCACGTCGTACCAAAGCATGCCTGCAATCTTGCTATACATGACATTGTCATTGGCACATTATAGTCGGCGATGGTATCAGCGTGAACTTTTGTCGCGAATCTGAAGATATCATTATCCACCAAACCATTTAGTCGGTTGACAGCAGAATTGCCAGTAATCTGAGTAGCCAAACCGTTACCCGTACGTACCATTGACCGCAACTGTTCCGGTCAGTGTGAGATGCGCTACATTGACTGGAAGTATGTACGTCAGTCGGTTGCTGACAAAAGGATGGGTCCATCATTGTCAGTACGTTGATTGCGGCGGTGGGCAACGGCACACAGTTTAATAGTGATCGGAATATGTTTGCATGGTTGGGTTTTACGCCGAAACAATTTTCAGTAGCGGCAAGAACAGGCTCGGTTGGATAAGCAAACGTGGCGACAAATATATGCGCATGCTGCTGATACACGGTGCCCGTGCTACACTCAATGCTACTAAAAATAAAGAGGATGGACGAAGCTGCTGGGTAAAAAGTCTGGCTACACGGCGCAACAAGAACATTGCAACGGTGGCATTAGCCAACAAAAATGCACGTATTGCATGGTCGATATTAAGTCGGGACGAATCTTACCGGAAAGTAGTGCAGCGTCTTCCATGTAGTGACAGCAAGTCTTGTTTGGCAAAGGGGAGCACTGGAAGTTGCGTTGCAAGCTGAACTGATGGTAAACAAATCAGATGGGCATAAGGAATTCAGCTCACTCCACTGACTCCCTGCAGATATACTACAAAGCAAAGCCGGCAGGGCGATTTGAATCTTTCGTGCTAAATCCATCATGGCCCGGATAGAAAAGTTATCCAATGAGAAGAGTCGGATATACGGAAGCAGTTGCACCTTAAAATCATCACAAATTTTGCTTGCAAAGCTGCAGAAGTCCCTATAGGTGGGGTTGGAGTAGCTAGAAAATATAGGCTGTTGATTAATTTATATTCATCTTTAAGCTCGAAATGACCAGTTATGCAACGATCTTTTTATTGCAGTTATTACTTAAATCCGTCTTTAATTAAGTAATTATATAGTTAAAACTAAGTAATTACTTATTCCTAAACTAGGATAAAAATTTTATAATTATAAAAATATATTTATTGTAATATTTTGTTTTTTATATTTAATTTTACGACCATCAAAAATATTGGATATGGTAATAATTTCTCAGTTAGTGCTGTTTGTTCAGAGGTTTTTTATGAAATTTACATTGAATAGAGAAAGTTTGGGGCAGCGAAAAAAACTATTCAGATATTTTTTACCGACAAGTCTGGCTTTGTTTATTTTTGGCTATGGAAATATTGCGCCGGTGGTAGCAGCAGGACCAGAAGCGCATTTAAAAGGTGAGTTTGGTACTTTACATAGTTGGCCGCTTGTGCCGGTTCATATGACATTGATGCCGGATGGGCGAGTGTTTGCTGCTGGGCCCAAAGTAGGTAAAACTTTGAAATATACTATCTGGAATCCTTCCTTAGGAACCGGTAGTAGTGCATTTGAAACATTACCCAATACAACAATTACCAATATTTTCTGTGCTGGGCAGGCACTCATACCAAAAGAAGGTCAAGCGCTTATTCTTGGCGGCGATACAACGACTTTGATACCTGGAACGAATAATGGATACCATGTTTCTGATGTCAATATTTTTGACCCAGTCACGAATATGCTAATGCCTCAAAACGCTATGGCTTATGACCGTTGGTATGCGACCGCAGTAACATTGACAAATGGAGAACATTTGACTTTAGGTGGTCGAAGTGTAAGACCTTATTTAGATGTCGTGGCAGAATATTCACCTATACCAGAAATACGTGCGGCAGATGGCAGTTGGCGGACATTGAGTACGGCTGCCAGTGATAATGCGTATGGAAAAAATGGAATTTCTTGGTCTTATCCACGGGCATGGGTGAATCCACAAGGTAACGTATTTATTGTCGCTCCAAACGGCACCATGTTTAAACTTGATCCTTCAGGTACAGGGGCAATCACGCAATACATTAAGAAAATACCTGCCGGTAGAAATTCTTTGCCGAGCGTTATGTTTTCACCCGGCCGCATTCTTGCTATTCAAAAGAATCGTGCAACGTACGTTGTAGATATTAATGGCACGGGTGAGCCAACTTCGTCTTCAGGTGGAAGCTTGGCAAAGGATCGTCAGTACAGTAATGCTACGGTATTGGCAGATGGCCGGGTTTGGGTAAATGGCGGATCGTCGACTGGTAACGATCTAGTAGGTGCGGCACTGGATTCTGAAATTTGGAATCCTGGCACTAAAACATGGACAACCGCTGCAAGCGCCGCAACAGTACGTTTATATCATTCGGCTGCGCTTTTACTTCCCGATGGAACCGTATTGACTGGAGGAGGCGGAATTCCAGGCCCGGTTAAGCAACTCAATGGGGAAGTTTATTACCCGCCTTATCTTTTTATGACAGATGGAAGTGGTGAATTTGCACCTCGCCCAGAGATTACTCATGCTCCTACGGCTATTATTGGCTGGAATCAAGAATTTACGATTGAAGCCACTGAAAGTATTAGTCGGGTTACATTGGTACGCTCCGGTGCGGTTACACATGCATTTAATAATGAACAGCGTTTTCTTGAGTTGCCACTTTTGCAAGCAGGTAGCACTGTAACCGTCCATTCGCCCGCATCTGCAAACATTGCCCCCCCAGGTTATTATTTGCTTTTTGTATGGAATGCGTCAGGCGTTCCGTCGGTAGCAAAGTTTGTACAATTAGGTTAAGGGGATTCTGAGTAACTCGCATTTGTCATTCCGAGCGCAGAGAGGAATCCTTTTATAATCGAAATAGATTTCTCGCTCTTGCTCGAAATAACACTTGTAAAGGGTTTTCCTTAAGCAATTTGTGCTGAGAATAATGCAGGTTGCTATGTGTGGAATGTTTGTTACTTTTGATGTGAAATAAATACCGGTATGCTCAACGAACAAGTGAGCTATAAATTTTCTGGTAAGCTGCTGCACTTACATTCCAACTAAAGTCTTTTGCCATACCATTCTTCTGCAATTGCTGCCAGGTTTTTTTATTGTGAAATGTTTGTACTGCCCGCCTTATTGCGTCCAATAGGTTGTTTGCGGTTACCGGCTCAAACAAAAAACCGCTGGCACTGCCTTCTGCAAGTGTAGTTGGTGTACAGTCAACCACAGTGTCTAATAAACCACCGGTAGCATGTACTATAGGTGGGGTACCATAACGCTGACTGTACATCTGATTCAAACCGCATGGTTCAAATCGTGAGGGCATTAAGAAACAATCCGCACCAGCTTCAATCAAGTGAGATAAAGCTTCATCAAAACCGATGCGTACCGCAATCGCTTCGGGATAAGTCTGAGCCAACATCGATAGCTGATGCTCCAGCTCTGCATGATCACTACCGAGTACAATCAATTGAGCCGGTATTTTTATCAATTGAGGCGCTATTTGTATTAATAGATCTGTGCCTTTTTGATGATTCAGTCGACTGATTACACCAAATAAAGGGATATTGGCATCTATCGTTAATCCCATAAGTTGCTGCAAAGCATGCTTATTGGCTACTTTGTCGGATAGTTTTTTACTACTGTAGTTTTTTGTCAGATAAGGATCAGTTGTGGGATTCCAATGATTGGTTGCTATACCGTTAGTTATACCAGTGAGATTATTGCGCCGAGAACTAAGTAATCCTTGTAGACCAAAACCTAAAGGTTCTGTTTGAATTTCATGCGCATAATTTGCGCTGACTGTAGTGATATGATCAGCGTAATAAAGTCCTGCTTTAAGGAAAGACAAGTTACCGTAATATTCCACCCCATTCATATCAAAACTATTCATGGGTAATCCTAACTGAACTACACTTCCAGGAGGAAAAATGCCTTGAAAAGCAAGATTATGTATAGTCATTACAGTAGCAGCTTTTTTCCCTTGATAAAAATGCAGGTAAGCGGGTGTCAAGCCACTTTGCCAATCGTTGCAATGCGTGATATGTGGATGCCATGCAATTGGATTAGCATCGCTAGATAAAATAGCACCAATTTTTGATAGCAAGCCAAATCTTAGCGCATTATCCGGCCATTCTCGCCCAAGTGTATCCATGTAGGGACCCCCCTCACGGTAAAATAAACCCGGGCAATCGATCACAAAGACCGGAATATTCTCTGATTTACTCAATGATAGCCGGGCTAACAGTAAAGTACTGGATGGGAATTGTTGTAATTCATTGAATTCCGCTACTTTGGATTTGTATTTAACGCCGGCAAGCACTTGTGGATAACCAGGCAATAATAGTTTTACATCGATATTTAGTTCACGTAAAGCCATCGGCAATGCGGCGCTCACATCACCAAGGCCGCCCGTCTTGCATAAGGGGTACACTTCCGAAGTAATGAATAGAACGTGTAGTTTTCGGGAAGACGACATGGAGGAGATTTTACTGATTGGTTTTGAAGAAATTGATCAGGCCATTGGTCGAAGAATCATGCGAGGTGACTAAGGCGTCTTGCTTTAGTTCGGGCAAAATTTTTCCAGCCAATTGTTTGCCTAATTCTACGCCCCATTGATCGAAAGGGTTGATATTCCAGATCACGCTTTGTACAAAAACTTTGTGTTCATACAGAGCAATCAGAGAACCTAAAGTTTTAGGGTCGAGTTTTCTAAATAAAATAGAAGTAGTCGGACGATTACCAGGAAAAATTTTGTGAGCGAGTAGTTGCTCAATCATTTGAATGTCTGTGCCTTGCGATTCGAGTTCGGCACGTACTTCCTGTGCATTTTTACCGCTCATCAATGCTTCTGTTTGAGCAAAAAAATTTGCCATTAACATGCGATGATGATCGCCCACAGGATAATGGCTTATGCAAGGTGCCAGAAAATCGGCTGAAACGGTTTGAGTTCCTTGGTGCAATAATTGATAAAAAGCATGTTGTCCATTGGTGCCGGGTTCACCCCAGATTATTTCTCCAGTAGCGTAATCAACCTCTTCACCATCACGTGTAACGCGTTTGCCGTTACTTTCCATTTCCAATTGTTGCAGATAAGCGGGAAAACGATGCATCGACTGATCGTAGGGTAGCACTGCATGGGATGAAGTACCGAAGAAATTGATTTGCCAAATGCCTATTAAACCAAGCATAACCGGCAGGTTGTGATTGAATGGTGTAATGGCAAAATGCTGATCCATCTCATGTGCGCCTGCCAGCAATGCATAAAAATTATCTATGCCAATCGATAGCGCGATGGGTAAGCCTATGGCTGACCATAAAGAATAACGTCCACCCACCCAGTCCCAGAATTCAAACATGTTGTCGGGATCGATGCCAAACTTCACTACAGCGGAGCGATTGGTTGAAACAGCAACAAAATGCTGTGCAATATCTTTTTTATTACCGCCTTTAGACAGAAACCAGGCACGTGCTGAATTCGCATTAGTCAGGGTTTCCTGGGTGGTGAAAGTTTTTGAGGCAATGACAAATAAAGTTGTCTCTGGATCAAGGTGCTGCAATGTTTCCGATAATTGCGTACCATCGATATTCGAAACAAAGTGTGGCGTAATCGTAGGTATCCGGTATGGTTTAAGTGCTTCAGTAACCATTGCAGGGCCGAGATCTGATCCGCCAATGCCGATATTGACAATATCAGTAAGAATTTTTCCAGTGTAGCCTCTATGAGCGCCACTTTGCACGGCAATCGAAAACCGTTCCATCTGTTTTAGGACACGTTTAACATCCGGCAGGACATCCTTACCATCCACACAAATGGAATGCTCGCCACGTAATGCGACATGTAAGGCAGCACGCTGTTCGGTGGAGTTGATTTTTTCACCAGTAAACATGCGGGTTATCCACGTTTGTAATTTCTGCTGCTGCGCGAGTGCAAGGAGTAAATGAGTCGTGTCATGGCTAATGGGTTGTTTCGAAAAATCCATTAATAGGTCATTAAAATGCAATGAAAATTTTTCGAAACGCTGAGGATCTTTTTGGAATAGCTCACGTAAATGTTGCCGCGCGATAATGGGTTGATGTGCTTGTAAGGCTAACCAGGCTGGTGATTGAGTAAGTGATGACATGCTAATGGTATTGAGGAAATTAGAAATTCCGTAAGTTTATTGTGAATAATGAATATTCCCAGTCAATGATCGTGTTAAATTGTATTCAATATGTGATATTAACCTTTTGAATTTATTTCTAATATTACTGTACACTCATGTATGGTTACCGGCCATTCCAATCGTATAGTGAGTGCTTGCATAATTTTTTCGAACCCGCTTTCGGATTGAGACACTGAGAAATGTGGATGGCCAATAAAAGTTACTGGGGAAGAGGTTGAGAGTATAACATTGCCAGCCAGCGTGTCATCGTCCAATATAATTTCAGTCAAATTTGTCAGCTTAAGCAATTGGCCAAAACCACCCGGAATTTTTCCTTGATAAATATAGCGGCCGCCCATACCATCGCAGCTTGGCATTGCAAGGTTAATTTCAGTACTGAATATTTGCGAATGTTTGGCGGAAAAACGATACACCACTTGTAATCGATTATTATCGAGCATGATGTGCTTATGAATCGGATACTCAGTATTTGTAGATTGAAAATGAATATTTTCAAGTGCCGGTGCTTTATACTGATAAGCGATAAAAGTATCACCGAGGCGGTCAATAAACAAGCTGCGAGGATGGTCGTCAGGAATTATATCGTCGGCGTTTATTTCGTGCTTATAGCTGATTCGATCATGTGCAGATGCAATACCGCTCGCTGCATGATTCGATAAATGGTGCTCCCCTGGTTGAATTTTCTGATAATAATGTTCAAGCTGACAGCGCAAGGTATCACCGAAATTATGTTTCAGTTGATAGGCATCCAATTCGCAAATAGCAGCGAAATCATCCAGCTTCACTATTGCCTGTAGTATGCCATTGTGTAAATAAGCTTCGGCAATACCATCTAAATCTGTATCCTCGGTAAAGCAGGTGAGGCGCTGCATGCAGTTGTCTAGCAATGCTTCCAACTCAACAATGGCGTTATAAACGGCACGACGCAAATGGGGAAGATACAAACCACCGAATAAACCATGCCAATAAGCATCGTTGGCTTGGGATTCATAAAGTTTTTGTCGCATTAACTTGGTTTGTTGTTTTTTAGGTAGTGAATTAAATCGTGTAGAAAGCGCTAACATACGTTTATGCATCCAGTTAGATTCAGGATAGCGCGAGAAGAAATTTTTCCAGATGCCACCACGTAAAAATGCTTTTTTATGCTCATACCAACTGCTGAGCTTGGCTTGTTGTACCAGATCAGCATAGGTATCGGCAGCCTGGGCAGGCAGTGTCCATTCATTCATTTCAATATATGAGACGGTGGGCAGATAAACAATACCACGCGTTTTTTCACTGGCGTGGTATTCACTATAATGTTGCGTGCAAATTTTAGGTGATGCCAAGACGCCTTGAATAAATTGCTCCAGCCACCCTTTTTCATATACCCACTGGTAAGTTTCTGGCCAGATACCAAACTTTTCAATGTCATCAAAGTAGATGGCAGCTGCACAGGAACTTGATGCATTATCGGCCAGGCTTTCCAGGTAAGCGATCGTTTCAGCAGCGGGTGAAAATGGGATTTTATAACGGAGTATTTCTGAAATCGGAAATAAGTCTAGCTTACGACCATCTTCTTCGGTGGTAAAGTAACCATTAAGTTCGCTGGAAGTTTTGCCGGCACACAGGAAATGGTAGTCATCCACAATAACATAACGAATGCCGCAATCTGCAAGGGCAGGGATTACTGTTGATTCCCACACACGTTCGGTTAGCCATGCACCTTGCGGACGTTGCCCTAGTTTGGCAAGCAGTTTATTAGAGAAAGTCTCGATTTGTCCAATACGATCGCGATTTGGAATGACTGCCAAAACGGGCTCAGTGTCACCTGCGCCGAAGAGTTCTACTTGCTGGCGTTCAACCATTTCTCGCAGAAGTGTTATATCCTCAGGAAAATGCTGGATCAAATAATCCAATAGCCAACCGGAGAAATGAACAGCAAAACGAAATTCCGGATAGCGGTGCAGTACTTGCAAAAACGGTTTGTAACAACGCACATGCGCGTCTATCAATACGCTGGGAAAATTGCCGACGGGTTGATGTGCATGCACACCAAAAAGTAACGATACGCGTTGTGACATTCAGTAACCCCGGTAATTTTTTAACAATCTGGGTAAGTGAAAACCCAATTTAAACACAGATTGGTATAGTTTGGAATCATTCAAGTATTTATGAGGATCGCCGCATGGCGCCACTTTCTTCATTGTACCGGTTACCTTTACTGATGGATTCAAAAACTGCCGAAGGTATCGGTAATTTGAGTAAGCGATAAAGATTCATCAGGTTTTGCCTGAACAATTGATCGAAGCTTGCAACCGAGTGGGCTGGATTGTAATCACCAAACCACCAGAACCAATCCGAGCTTTCACAGGATGCTAACTGCCTGCTTGCTTGCACTTTTTCTTCGTCATTTAAGCGGTCACTTTGCATGACGAGATCGTAACTGTTTTTGGCTGCACAAAGCATATCCCAAGCATGATTCTTTTCTTTATCTCCTATCCAAGTGGAGAATGTTCCATAAACCCAACTTCCTGCAGCTAATGTTGGCAATGTCGCTATGCTGTATTTATTGTGTGTGTCCGCAATATAATCGCGATAGGTTGTTGTGCGAATGAATGGATGATTATCAAGTAAGCTGTATAAGTCTTCAAGAAAATAATAACCATTATATGGATATGCCTCCCAAGCATTTTCTCCATCGAGAATAACACTGACAACAGGATTTTCTTCAGCAGGTGTGCTGTGATAAATGCGTTCCAGGGATTGAATGAAATTTTCTGCGGCATCACGTCCAAACCATCGGGCGTATTCGAAACCAATCAAATCAGACAATTGATCGTCACGGAAGAAGCAAACGACTGGTTTTATTTCTTCGCTCACATAGTAGGGGCGGTATAAATACTGATTACGATCGGGCAGCGGGTTATCGGGATAAGAAGCGCACAAACTATTAACCAAAACACCTTCACCACTCGCACTCCAGTGACAGTTTTGTTCCGCCAGAATTTTCAGTAATGCTATCGATAACGCCCCTTCAGCTGGCCAAACACCATGAGGTTGTTCATTGAAACGCTGAGTATGGTGGGTAATCGCTGAAGAAAGATGGAATGCAACGCGGCTTCGTCCACCTGGATATTGCTGATGTTCCGGTAAGGTAACATCGGGCTGACTGTCGCGAGCGGAATTAAAGTCAATCAACAAGGGAGCCAACGGATGATAGTGCGGTGTAGTGGATAATTCAATCTGACCTGATTCGGCAAGCTTACGGTATCGCGGAATTAGATTTTGAATCAACTCACCAATTAAGTTGAACAGTTGTAGTCGATCTTGATGGCTAAATTCTTTACCTTTTGCCATCAATTTCATGACAAATTCGTTGTTGCGACGCACGCTCTCACCCATCCATGCAAGGTGATACCATACCAGTAAATCAGCCAGATATTGACTAGAAAAATAAGTTAATTCACTCTCGCTGTGTTTGTTAAAAAGTTGGTAAAGTTCGTGCAAGCGTTTATAAGTTGGGTAGGGTTGTAGCATTGTGTCATGATTGCTTAGAAAACAGCTATCAAATACATACAAGCGATCTTGCATCGTGATGTGCTCTAGATCTGATGCCGCGAGCAGCCGTAGCAAAGGGTTGCGTATTTTCCCCGAGGAGAATTGTTCAGTGAAATCTTCCAATTGATCCAGCAAAATCGGTACAAAATTGATAATTGCTTTGGTCTGCGGGTGCATTTCCAGGTGATAAGCCATATCGGTATAGTCCTTGATAGCGTGCAGATAGACCCAAGGCAACACAAACTCTTTAGTGACATAATCACGATAATCGGGTTGATGCATATGCCACAGTAATACAAGATTTAATCGTTTCATTTCAAAATAATATTATCGATAATAAATGCTATTGTTATTAATATGCTGTATGAACAAATTGTCCCAGCATTTCTGGTGTAATTAATGTAATGCCATTGTCGGTGACATAGAATTTTTTGCGATCTGCTGCTACGTCATATCCAACAACCAATCCTTCCGGTATAACACATTGTTTTTCAACGATGACTTTTCGAAGTCGAGCATGCCTATTGATAGTGACATTCGGTAAGATGACGGAATCTTCCACTATGCAATAGCTATTGACTTTCACGTTGGAAAATAGCAACGATCGCCGCACGGTTGCGCCACTAATAATACAGCCACCGGATACTGAAGAATCCAGCGCCTGGCCGCGGCGATCATTATCATCAAAAACAAATTTGGCTGGAGGCAATTGTTCCTGGTGTGTCCAGATTGGCCAATCAGCATCATAAAGATTGAGCTGAGGGGTAACGGAGACAAGATCAACATTGGCTTCCCAGTAAGCATCTAAAGTTCCAACATCGCGCCAATAGGGTATGCCTGATGCCATATTAACGCAGCTGTTAAGAAATCGATGGGCAAACACGCGATAACGTGGCACTAGATAAGGAATCAGATCCTTGCCAAAATCATGTGATGAATCGTCGGTACCATGATCACGAATCAATTGTTCATAGAGAAATTTTGCATTAAAGACATAAATTCCCATACTCACCAGCGCTCTTTCTGACTGTCCAGGTATCGCCACCGGTTTATCAGGTTTTTCTGCAAAGCTGGTTATCTGCCAATCTTCGTTGACACCCATTACACCAAAGGCACTGGCTTCTTGTAGCGGAACTTCCAGGCAAGCCACTGTCATATCGGCGCCCTTGTCAACATGTTCAGCCAGTACCTTGCCATAATCCATTTTGTAGATATGATCACCGCCCAGTATCAAGACATACTGAGCATTGTGGCGTGCAAGTATGTCAACATTTTGAAATACCGCATCGGCCGTACCTTGATACCAGGTTTCTTCAGCGGTACGCTGTTGCGCAGGGAGAAGTTCCACGAATTCTTTGAAGCGGCCATCGAGAAAACTCCAGCCATGCTGAATATGACGAATCAGGCTTTGAGCTTTGTATTGTGTTACCACACCAATACGCCGCACACCGGAATTGACACAATTAGAAAGTGGAAAATCAATAATGCGAAACTTCCCACCGAATGGAACCGCTGGTTTAGCGCGCCAGTCTGTTAACTGATGTAAACGACTGCCTCGTCCTCCCGCCAATATTAACGCTAAAGTATCACGGGTGATATCACTGTTAAAGCGTGTACTGGTTTTATGCTCGATGTTTTCCATAGTGTTGCGTTTCCCCCTATGATTTATCCAAGTAGATTATTGCATTATGGCATTTTCTTATGCTTTTCTTTAGGTTTGATTGTCACGAAACTGTTAGTTGAATTGTCATTTGTTAAGACTATAGACAGGTTATAATTCATTTTAACTCAATTATCAGTTTGTCAATGTGATTGCCGCTCATAAAACTAATTTACAACAAGAAATATTACTGAATGCCAGACTTCATGATCCTTATAGCTATTTGGGATTACATCATGAGAACGGTAAGGCTCTGATTCGTATATTTCGCCCTGATGTTGCGAATATTTGGATTAAAACGACGGTTGATTTTGAACCTATGCAACGTATTCATCCCGAGGGAATTTTCGAGTGGCGCGGGGAATTTGCGTCAGCCATGCCTTATTGTTTACGTATCGAAGCAAAAGAGTCTTCCCGTATTCTCTATGAAGCTTATGATGCATATGCTTTTGCACCACAAATTTCAGGTCATGATCTGCACTTGTTCAATGAAGGCAAATTTTGGCAAGCTTATCGCATGCTTGGTGCGCAATCAGTCAAGAATGCTGGAATTGATGGTGTGCGGTTTGCAGTTTGGGCGCCCAATGCGGAGCGTGTCAGTGTGGTAGGTGATTTCAATCGCTGGGATGGTAGAACTCATCCAATGAAAGTGCACCATGCCAGCGGTGTGTGGGAATTGTTTATTCCGCAATTGCCGCCCGGTTCATTGTATAAATTTGAAATTCGCAATCGCCATAGTGGAGAAATTCTCATCAAAACGGATCCCTATGCCAATCGCTATGAAATGCGTCCTGGTACGGCAGCATTAGTACCAACTAACAACAATTATCAATGGCAAGATGCTGCATGGATGACTAATCGCACCCATTGGGATTGGTTGCATGCACCGCTCAATATTTTTGAAATTCACGTCGGATCCTGGAAGCGGCATCCGGATGGGCGTTTCTATACTTACCGGGAGTTGGCTGATCATCTTCTCGGATATGTTCTGGAAATGGGCTATACACATATCGAACTGATGCCCATTTCAGAGCATCCACTTGATGAATCTTGGGGATATCAGACTACCGGATACTTTGCCGTGACAAGCCGTTATGGCTCATCCGATGATTTCCGCTTTTTTGTCGATGCGTGCCATCAAGCGGGAATTGGTGTAATTCTGGATTGGGTACCGGCGCATTTTCCGCAGGATACGTTTGCATTGGCGCGTTTCGACGGTACCGCATTGTATGAACACGAAGATCCACGACTGGGATTTCACCAAGATTGGGGCACTTATATCTTCAACTACGGCCGCAATGAAGTGAGATCTTTTTTGCTATCGAGTGCACATTATTGGTTGTCTGAATTTCACTTGGATGGCTTACGCGTCGATGCAGTTGCGTCGATGCTGTATCTTGACTATTCGCGCAAAGAAGGGGAATGGTTAGCGAACAAATTTGGCGGACGCGAGAATCTGGAAGCTATCGATTTTTTGCGCGAACTCAATATCATGGTGCATGACCAATTTCCTGGCGCGCTGACATTGGCGGAAGAATCCACTGCTTGGCCTGGGGTATCACGCCCAACGTATACAGGTGGTTTGGGATTTTCAATGAAATGGAATATGGGTTGGATGCACGATACCTTGACTTATATGCGGCAAGACCCCGTGCATCGCCGGTATCATCAGGATCAATTAACATTCAGTCAGCTCTATGCGTACACCGAAAATTTTGTGTTGCCTTTTTCACATGACGAAGTCGTGCATGGCAAAGGCTCATTGTTCACCAAAATGCCCGGCGACGATTGGCAAAAATTTGCCAATACACGTCTGCTGTTGGTCTATCAAATGACAAGTCCGGGAAAGAAGCTTAATTTCATGGGCAATGAATTCGCACAGAAATTGGAATGGCGCATAAATCATGAACTGGATTGGTATCTGCTGGGGCAAAAGCAGCATTCCAATATACAAGCTGCGCACCGCGATCTGAATCATTATTACAAGCATATTCCTGCCTTGCACCAGCTCGACTTTACTGCTGAAGGATTTTACTGGATCGACTGCCAAGATGCTGATCATTCGGTTATTAGCTATATACGTCGCGCCAAAGATGATTCATTTGTGCTGGTAGTTCTCAATTTTACTCCCGTTCCACGCCACGGCTACCGCATAGGCGTTCCCGTTGCCGGCATTTACCATGAACTCTTTAATAGTGATTCAATTTATTATGGAGGGAGTAATGTCGGTAATTTAGGAAATATTGCAAGTGTGCCAGCCCCGTGGATGGGATTTAACCATTCGATGGCCATTACATTGCCCCCTTTAGCGGGGATTGTTTTTTCTTTAAATCAGATTTGAGCAGCCATTTTTTCCTGAAGTTAGTGTGATTTGTCACATTAATAAAGTCTTA
>CADEDJ010000025.1:0-2068 GCA_902826055.1 uncultured Nitrosomonas sp.
CCAAATGTCACTTGGAAAAACAAGACAATTTCAACAGTTAATTACTACATAGCCAAAAATAATTATCTCATCCAACGCATTATTCTAGGATTGTACCTGTGCAAAGATCTCCGGTTATCAATTGCCAGCACTATTTACGCAGCAACGCTATACAAATTTACTCGTCGCCTAAATCAATGAACTTCATTCGACAACGCACTTCACTTCTTGGCTGTGCCAAATCAAACTGAGAATGATTCTTAGGGAAACTCTGAATAACCCTCAATGTCATTTCGAACAAAGTGAGGAATCTTTGGCAATCAATACCATCAATTTCTCGCTATGCTCGAAATGACAGTTATTCAGAGTTTCATTAGGTATAATTTTTTATGAAGGCTTATCAGCAGTAACCAGCAATAAATATTTCGCTTGCAACTGTTCCTTAGTTTCAATTCGATTAGGATTGGTAATAATACAATCGACAGGGCATACTTCAACGCATTGCGGTTCATTATAATGTCCCACACATTCCGTACATAGATTGGAGTCTATCTTGTAAATTTCCTCTCCCTGAGAAATAGCGCCGTTAGGACACTCAGGTTCGCAAACATCGCAATTGATACATTCGTCAGTAATGATTAGTGCCATTTATAATTCTCTCGAATCTATTGTGGTATCTTTTCGTGCAGCTTCTGTGCCACTAGAGGGTGCACGAAGGCATCCGCTTTTCCACCTAGCAGTGCAATTTCCCGGACGATTGTCGCGGAAACAAACATATATTGTTCTGACGGTGTCATAAATAACGTTTCTACATCCGGATACATACTACGATTCATACCGGCCATTTGAAATTCATACTCAAAATCCGATGCAGCACGTAATCCCCGTAAGATAATTCGTGCATTTTGCTGCCGTAGAAAATCCATTAATAAGCCAGAAAACGGCATAATCATAACATTCGGGCAATCTGACAAAACCCTTTGCGCCATTTCCACTCGTTCTTCTATGGAAAAGAATGGTTTTTTACTACTGCTCACGGCCACAGCCACCACTACTTGATTGAATAAACGTGAAGCGCGTCGAACGAGATCTTCATGTCCGCGTGTTATAGGATCAAATGTTCCAGGATAAATCACTTTATCCATTAATTATGCACCAATTCAAGAAGCTGATAGTGTACAGCGCCGGCCTTGGCACTACGTCTTACATTCCATTGTTTATCTGGAATCCACGCACGCGGAGTTTCAGTATAAACCAACCCATGCGTTTCCAGATGTGGCGGCAGCAACGGCAATAATTCCGGCAATAATCCTGAACGATAAGGTGGGTCAAGAAAAATAACATCAAATTTCCGTATATCCGAATTCATAAAATTCACCGCGTTCATCATTATCAATTCTACTTGTGTCGCTTGTAGTTTTTCCTTATTTTCATGCAGTGCGCGAAAAATTCTGGCATCTACATCAATCATAACCACTAGCGCTGCACCACGTGATGCAGCCTCGAAACCCAATGCACCGCTTCCTGCAAATAAATCAAGACAAATCAACCCACTCAAATCTTGCCCCAACCAATTAAATACTGTTTCTCGTATCCGATCTGGAGTAGGCCTTAAATCAGCATGCTCAGGAAAAGTCAGAATACGGCTGCGCCACTGACCGCCAATTATACGAACTTTCCTTTGCATCAATGCCATGAAGCTGTTTTATTCAACTGCTCCGACAATGACGGCTACCATGGCATCAGGGTGAATGCGCCGCTGAAATGCTTGCCGAATTTGTTCAACCGTTACGGCTTCCACAGCTGTAAGATAATCCGTTAAATAGGTAAGTGGCAATTGATAAAAACCCATCATGGAAAGAAAACCGAGTATTTTGCTATTACTATCTATTCGCAATGGAAATCCACCAATTATGTTTTGCTTCGCGGCGATCAGTTCTTCTTCAGTTGGACCAGACATGACAAAATCTTTCAGTATCTTGCGGGTTAGTGCAAATGCTTCTTCCGATTGCTCCTTTTTAGTCTGCAAGCCAATCTGAAAAGGTCCTTGTTCTTTATACGGAGTAAAAAAGCTAAAAACACTGTAGGC
>CADEDJ010000025.1:2168-43034 GCA_902826055.1 uncultured Nitrosomonas sp.
TCTGAAAAGGTCCTTGTTCTTTATACGGAGTAAAAAAGCTAAAAACACTGTAGGCTAAGCCACGTTGCTGACGAACTTCTTCCATCAAACGCGAAACAAATCCCCCACCGCCAAGTATGTGATTACCCACTAATAACGGAAAATAATCCGGATCGCTGCGGCGCAGACCCGGGTAAGCCAATTGAATATGGCTTTGTGTAGCCGGATGAGGAATCCTTTTTACCTCTCCCTTTGGGGGTATCACTGCAGGGATCTCAGTACTCAGTTGATTCAAAGGTAGTTTCTTGGTTAGTGATTCCGCAATTTCTGCCGCCTCAACTCGCGTGATATCGCCAATAATCGCTATAACCGCATTGTTGGCTACATAATAGGATCGATAAAAATTAAGCAGATCTTCTTGCTGCAATCCATTGAGGGTTTCAATTTCTCCTAATTCGCTAAATCCGTATGGATGATCGCCGTAAAGCATCTTCATCAATTGATGCTCGGCAATATAATCCGGCTTAGTACTCGCTTCTTTAATACCGGCAATAATTCTTGTTTTCTCACGTAACAATACCTCTTGCGAAAATTGCGGATGCTGAATGATGCGTGTAAGTATATCAAGCGCCTGCTTGCGTTCCCGCTCACTGCTTAGGGTACGTAAAGTAATACCCGCACGATCTTTATCGAAATGACTTTTAAGTTGCGCACCTACATCAGCTAATGCTGTAGCAATTTGATCTTCAGTCAGGCCACCGGCGCCTAGACTAAGCAAATGTTGCACCAGATTGGCACACCCGGATTTATTTGCTGCATCCATACCGCTACCTGCTGCAAACTCAACACTGATATCGAGCATTGGCAAATCATGATTCTCAACGAAATAAACACGCGCACCGGAAGATGTTTGCCAATGTTGTATCGGTAGAGAAGCCAACACCCATTGCGAAGAAAAACTCAATATCACGATAAAAATAAGTTGCTTAATTTGCACTGAAATCTCCTAATGTTGCTCTTCAAGAACAAGCATTTGAAATAGAAATATTACTTTTTATTAGCCACTATTACGTAATCCAGCCGTCACGCCATTGATAGTTAAGTGAATAGAACGCTTAACTTCTTCACTATCTTCGCCAGAACGATAACGGCGTAACAATTCCACTTGTATGTGATTAAGGGGATCAATATACGGTGTCCTATTTCTAATACTTCGTGCCAGTGTTGGATTATCTTGCAATAACTCAGTGTGTCCAGTCACAGCAAACAACCACTTCTGACTTCTCGCCCGTTCTTCCTGAATCCGTCCAAAAATTTGCTCGCGCAATGCAAGATCTTCAACCAATTCTGCATAGGTTGAAGCTATACCCATATCTGTCTTAGCAAGAACCATGTCCATATTGGATAGTAATGTTTGCATGAAAGGCCATTCACGATACATTTCTTGCAATAATGTTAATCCTCTTCCGCCCTGATTTTCATCATTAACAAAAGCTTCCACAGCATAACCAAAACCGTACCACCCCGGTAACATCATACGACTCAAGCTCCAGCTAAATACCCAAGGAATTGCCCGTAAATCTTCAATAGCATCTGAATTCCTGCGCGAAGGCGGACGGCTACCAATATGCAGTCCTGACATTTCCCGGATCGGTGTAGACTCCAAAAAGAATTTTTTAAATCCGGGAGTTTCATACACTAAATTACGGTATGCCGCAAAAGAAGCAGAAGCTAGCATTTCCATTGCCGGATAATAACGATCTGCATTCGTACCGATCGAATCATGACTCAATAATGTCGCTTCCATAGTTGCTGCCACCAGCGTTTCGAGATTTCTTCGTCCTATTTCAGGTTCAGCATATTTGCTGCTAATAACTTCACCCTGCTCGGTAACACGTATTTGGCCATTCACACTGCCAGGCGGTTGCGCCAGAATACTCTGATAGCTGGGTCCGCCACCTCTACCTACCGTTCCACCGCGCCCATGAAATAAACGCAGACTAACTTGATGTTTGGAAAAAACTTTTGTGAGTTCAATTTCAGCCTTATAAATTTCCCAATTGGAAGTAATAAAACCGCCATCTTTATTGCTGTCGGAATATCCCAGCATTACTTCTTGGACATTTCCGCGAGAATTTAGTAACTTACGATAATACGGCAGTGAAAACAACTGATCCATTATTTTGCCACTGCTGCGCAAATCTGAAATGGTTTCAAACAGTGGAATGATATTCAAATGTAATTGCGGATTTTCACCCGCTTGTAGCAATCCCACTTCCTGCAATAACAGTGCGACTTCAAGCACGTTAACGATACCGGTTGTCATGGAAATAATGTAATTGGGCATCGCTTCATGTCCAAAACGACGATGAATTTCCGCTGCACATTGTAAAATGCATAACTCGGATTGTGCCGTTTCGGAATACTCTGTACAACACGTAAGCAAAGGGCGTGATTGGTTGATTTCTTGTAACAGCCACTCAATACGCTCTGCCTCGCTCAATTGTGAGTAGTTGTTATGTGTATTCAGCTCGAATATTTCAGCTACTACTTGTTCATGTATCTTACTATGCTGACGCATATCCAGAGGTGCCAGGTGAAAGCCAAATACATCGACAGCCCGGCGCAAATTCCGTAATGCACCACGTGCTACCCAATAGGATTTATGCTGCTTAAGTGAATGGATAATCGTGTCAAGGTCACGCAGGAATTCAGTACTATTGGCATAAGGTTTGCCGGCTTCAACCGAACCGCGCGATATATCCTGACGCCCCATGTGTTGCGCAGTTGCTACCAAACGAGCGGCTATGCTAAGAAAAATCCGCCGGTAAGGTTCATCGGATCGATTGGGTATATCCGGTGCAGCCGCTGCCAGTTTTTTCACATCCTCACTAACTTTCACCAAGCGTTCAGTAAGACTCATTGAACGACCAAGCTTATTGACTTCTTCTAGGTAGAAATCAAAAGCCAGCGCTGATTGACGCTCAACAGCCCGCAACATCACCTCATGCGTAACAAAAGGATTGCCATCACGATCGCCACCGATCCAACTACCCATGCGCAAGAATGAGGTCACCTCAGGCGCATGTTTATCGAGACGGCGCTCAAGCAAATCTTCTATTTTTGCATAAATATAAGGAATTTCTGTCAGAAAAGTGTAGCTGTAATAAGCCAAGCCATTTTCAATTTCATCGTATACTGATAAACGGGTTGGCCGTAACATGCGTGTTTGCCACAAAATCTGAATGGTTGCACGCAAGCCTTCTTCATTGTGCCGCAATTCATTAGGTGTTAGTTCAGTACGTGCGCGTTCTTTCAGTAAACGCTCTATTGCTAACTGGCAATCCAAAATACTTCTTCGTTGTACTTCAGTAGGATGGGCTGTTAAAACTGGCGAAACAACAGCTTTCTTGAAAAAATCCGTCAATACTGAAATGTCTTTCCTGCTTTCCAGTACACGCTCCAAAGCTAACGTGACGCTCCCGGACTGCGGTTGAGACCCTGCACGAAGATGCGCACGCCGCCGGCGGTTATGATGAACATCTTCAGCGATATTCGACAACAATGAAAAATAGCTAAATGCCCGAACAACAGACAATGAATCTTTATCGCTTAACTGGTTCAGGATTGCATTAAGTTCTTGGCGCGCTTCTGTATCTTGATCTCGGTGAAAACGGACTGCAGTCTGACGTATATTTTCTACCAACTCAAAAGCATAATCTCCATCTTGTTCACGTAGCGTATCGCCCAGCATCCGGCCTAGAAAACGAATGTCTTCACGCAATGGCAAGTCTTTATCATTCATTAAGTTATTATTAGCATCAGCTTTTTCTGATTCGGAAGCACTCATTGCATTAAAAACTCACGATTAAAAATGAATCTTGCACACACATGCAACAAGCCAAGTCAGTATCGGCCATGCTAAAATCACTTCTATTAAAAATTTTTTGTAATTTTCTCATTTTATATTTTAATGCCCAATTCACTTTTATCTCCTAAAAAAATCGTCATTGCATCACGAGAGAGCTTGCTCGCAATGTGGCAAGCCAAATTCATTCAGAAATGTTTAGGCGAATTATACCCACAAACTGAAATTAGCATACTTGGTATGACAACTCGCGGTGATCAAATACTGGATCAATCCTTGTCAAAAATAGGTGGTAAAGGATTATTCATCAAGGAATTGGAGCAAGCATTAGAAGATGGTCATGCCGATATTGCCGTGCATTCCATGAAAGATATGCCCATGAATGTTCCCGAGGGATTCAAGCTCGCCGCCATTACGGAGCGAGAAGACCCACGCGATGCATTTGTCTCCAACCAATTTGAAAACCTGAATGCATTACCCAAAGGCAGTATTGTCGGCACATCAAGTTTACGTCGTGAAAGCCAATTGCGTGCACTTTTTCCACATCTGCAAGTACAACCTTTGCGTGGTAATGTGCAAACCAGATTACGCAAACTCGATGAAGGTCAATATGCAGCAATTATTCTAGCTGCAGCGGGTTTGAAACGACTCGGGCTTTCTGCTCGCATCACAACACTTCTAAGTCCTGAACAGAGTTTACCCGCAGTAGGACAAGGCGCCTTAGGCATTGAATGCCGAGCTGATCGTACAGACTTAGTAGAGCTTATGCAACCGCTGCATCACTTAGCAACCGCTTATTGTGTCGAAGCGGAGCGTGCTATGAGCCAAGTGCTGGGAGGAAGCTGCCAAGTACCACTTGGAGCTTTTGCTGAAATCACGGACGGCACACTTCATTTGCGCGGTTTCGTAGCACAACCTGACGGCAGGCGTGTCGTTAGTGGGGCGCTGGCAGGTTCGCCAGAAAGTGGGGTTGCAATGGGACAGCAATTGGCCCAGAAACTCAAGCAGGAAGGCGCTGACCAAATCCTGGCTAGTCTAGTAGTGGCTGAAGGGTGGAAATAGTATTGCTAGCCAACAAACCATTACTCGGCATTAACATACTCATTACTCGTCCAATTCACCAGTCTGCTTTTCTGGCAGAAGGCATCCGCGCTATGGGTGGTAATCCAATTTTATTTCCGGTGCTGGAAATAGCTGATATTGCCAATTTAGATTCTTTAACAAGCTTAATTAATCGTCTCAATGAATTCGACTGGGCGATATTTGTCAGTCCCAATGCGGTCAACAAAGCCATGAAGCTGATAACACAACAATGCACATTACCCAAACACTTAAGAATTGCCGCTGTTGGAAAAGGAAGCGCAGATACATTACGAAATTATGGCGTCAACAAAGTGCTAATTCCAACTGAACATGAAGATAGCGAAGCACTACTTCGTGAGGAAGAATTACAAAACATGAATGGTAAGCGCGTTGTTATTTTTCGAGGCATCGGCGGCAGGCAATTATTGGGTGAAACGCTTGTGCGACGTGGCGCAATACTCGAATATGCTGAATGCTATCAACGCAAGAAACCGGATATTGATGCGGCACCGGTATTAGCGGCCTGGTCAAAAGGTGAAATTCATGCCGTTATCATCACCAGTAGCGAAGGGCTACACAATTTATTTGACATAATAGGCAAGCTTGGCCAACAATTACTGAAATTGACGCCAATTTTTACAGCTCATGAACGAATTGCTCAGACAGCAAAAAGTCTTGGGCTGAAAAGGATTGTAAAAGCGTCAGCAAGCGGAGATGAAAATTTACTAAAAAGTTTACAAATATACTTTGATTCGTCACCAATAAACAGTGACGCATAAAGAAAAAGAATATGAAAAAAAATATTCAAAATAAAGTTAAATCAACACGACGCAGCATCACATCTTTAGTATCCACCATAATTGGCATCTCTTTAATTTGTCATCTGCGATTTATTATTAACAACTATCGATTCTACCGTAACGAGGAGAACATATGAAACTGATACTTTGGCTATTGGCACTTTTTGCTGCTGCTGTGGCAGTTACGCTTGCTGCTAAGTACACTACCGGGCATGCATTATTGGTAATGCCTCCTTACCAATTGGAACTATCCCTGGATCATTTTATTATCGGACTAATCGCATTATTTTTTATATTTTATATTGTAGTTCGATTTATTTTGGGTATTTTTGGATTTAATCAACGACGTCGACACAAAAAAACGGATGTCATGTTACTGTCAGGGCTTAAGGCTTATTTTGAAGGGAATTATACTAAAGCCCAAAAGAATGCTGCTATCGCTTTGAAACTGGCTGATTCACCCTTAGTTGCTGCAATTAGCGCTGTAATAGCTGCTCGATCCGCACACGAACTTGATGACAGTACTGCCCGTGACGAATATCTCGCAATTGCAGCTAAAAAAGCACCTAGAGAGAAATCGTTAAACCTTATCGCAAAGGCCGGCTTCTTATTAAGTAGCGGCAATCACAAAGAAGCACTTGAAACCTTGCAATCGTTGTATGCCAGTGGAGGGTTGCAACCTTCCTCCGCGCTTCAATTAGAATTAAGTGCTCACCAAAGAGCAAAAAACTGGGATGCAGTCATAGAACTTGCTGATGTATTGGCAAAACGTCAATCAACCAATAAAGCATTGATAAAGAATTTGAAACATGAAGCTCAAATGGAAAATATTAAAAATAAAGCTTTAAATCTCGACTCTCTCAATCAATATTGGCAACATATGTCTCCTTTGGAGAAAATGGACAGTAAGCTTGCCGTTGCAGCTACGCGAGCATATATCGCTTTGGGTAATTGTAGTACAGCGCATCAAATCATCGAACAGAATGTACCAATTACTTGGGATGATGAGTTGATCGAGCTTTATGCAGAGTGTTTAGGTTATCATGTCAGCAGGCAAATTGAATGTGCTGAAGTATGGCTTAAATCCCATCCTAATAACGCGCAGTTATTACTTACATTAGGTAAGTTGTGCACACACTGTGAGCTTTGGGGTAAAGCACAAAACTACCTAGAAGCAAGTTTATCTGTGAAAACTGGACATAAAGCTCATTTTGCATTAGCGCAACTAAATGAGAAACTAGGAAAGCATGAAGTTGCTATGGATCATTACAATAAAGGACTCGAGTTGACACTTAAGCAACTAAACTAGAACCATAATAATCAATAATCACTTTAATTCAACTCATGGATTACTGTTTGAGGGTGTAAACACATCAGAGAAAAAAGCATCCTTTGGTAAATTCCGTTGAGTGGTAAAGTCATGATAAGCAGCTTTTACCATAGCAGGAATGCCGCAAGCATATACCTGATATGTTTTCAAGTCTTGGAAATCTTGTATAACAGCCTGATGAACCAGGCCTGTTCTCCCTTTCCAGTTATCACTGGCTAATGGTTCGGATAATACTGGAATAAAAGTGAAGTTGTCGTGTTTTCTTTGCCATGTATCGGCCAAATCAAATAAATATAAATCAGATCTAGTACGAGCACCCCAATAAAAAATCATTTTTCTCGTTTTTATACTTTTCTGAAAAAAAATATGCTCAAGAATGCTCTTAATGGGTGCAAATCCTGTACCGCTAGCTAAAAAAATAATTGGAGCTTCTTTAGGCGCTTCTCGCAGAAAAAATGAACCCAATGGACCTGTAAAACGAAGCATATCCTTTACTTTCATCTTAGAAAATACATATTCTGTAAAGGCACCCCCTGGATAATTACGCGCATGTAACTGCAGAAATTCATCGTCATGAGGTGCATTTGCCAGAGAAAAACTTCGACGCTTCCCCTCATCAAGCAAAATATCAATATATTGACCTGCAAGAAATTGCAGTCGTTGATTAGCCGGAAGCTTTAAAGAAATGATCATTACATCTGGAGCAACCAATTGAAGTTTATGTACGCGACAAGGCAAAGTTTTTATTTCGATATCCTTAGTGGCGCCAATTTCATGGCATTCGATAACAAGGTCTGACAATGGAGAAGCACAACAAAATAATGCCATCCCCGCTTCTTTTTCTTCAGCACTCAGGCTTTCTTCATTATAGCGACCATAATCGACCGTGCCTTGTACGATTTTACCTTTGCAAATTCCGCAAGAGCCATTACGACACCCATAAGGCAATGACAAGCCTTCTCTTAAAGCAGCTTCAAGAATAGTTTTACCAGATTCTACTTTTATAACATGTCCACTGGGCTGGATAACAATTTGATGTAACATTGAGCAACAAGCAAATAAAAAATATAATAATCAAAAATAAAAGTTTCTATGAAAAAAACATTATTAATTGTTGGGTGTGGGGATATTGCCTTTCGCACAGCGCCATTACTGCTAAAGCACTACCGAATTCTTGGATTACATCGCAATCTTGATAGCTCTAGCCATTTACGGTCGCACGGCATTATTCCAATTTACGGAGACTTAGATCATCCGAAGAGCCTTGAGAAGCTCGCTGGCATTGCACAATTAGTAATACACTTGGCTCCTCCTCCCAATCTAGGCTTACACGACCGCAGAACCAAACACCTACTATCTGCACTTTCCAAACGAACGAAAAAACATAGGGTAATTTTACCACAACGTCTTATCTATATCAGTAGTAGCGGGGTCTATGGAAATTGTAATGGAGCATACATCGACGAAACACATCCTGTTCATCCACAAACCAATCGAGCTATCCGACGCCTCGATGCTGAAAAACAGATACGCAATTGGGGAAAACGAAATAATGTTTCTGTTTCTATTCTAAGGGTACCGGGTATTTATGCAGAAAACAGACTCCCACTGACACGTCTTCGTGAAGGCCATCCGACATTATTCGATAGTGAAGATAGCTACACTAACCATATTCATGCTGATGATCTTGCAGGGATAATCTGCGCCGCATTGTTATACGGGAAAACAAACAGAATCTATAATACTAATGATGATTCCCATCTAAAAATGGGAAACTATTTTGATCTAGTAGCTAAACATTTGGGCATTCCAACA
Organism: uncultured Nitrosomonas sp.; assembly: GCA_902826055.1. Lineage (GTDB taxonomy): Bacteria > Pseudomonadota > Gammaproteobacteria > Burkholderiales > Nitrosomonadaceae > Nitrosomonas. The sequence goes on from CADEDJ010000025.1 coordinate 11,044, forward strand.
CCACCTCGTATTTCCTTACAAGAAGCTCAAGAACGTATATCGGCAAACATGTTGTCGTTCATGAAAGAATCTAGACGACTTAGTAACTCACGTATAAAAAAAGAATTATATGTGCGTTTGTCGTATCCGACAGTCGTGGAAGGAATTCATGCAGCAAAACTAAAAATCGACACAATCTAAAATTTGTTATATCGCTTCAATTATCTACATGCCGCGCTAAGAATTTATAAAACTGTGCCGTTAAGCTCCAAGCAATTTCAAGATATTTTTGCACAGAATTAAGTTGGATTAAGACTCATCATGTTTTAGGAGCTGATCAATCATGGCAACTGTAGCAGCACATAAAGAAAAAAAATTAAAAGAAATTAATTACTCGTGGGAAGGAAGAGATAAGTCGGGCAAACAAGTAAAAGGTGAAATGCGAGCTGCTGGCACAGTTGTAGTTACCTCAACGCTTCGTCGCCAGGGAATTAAGGTAACCAAGGTAAAAAAAGTCCAAACTAGCGGAAAAATTACTGACAAAGATATAACCTTATTCACGCGCCAGTTGGCAACCATGATGAAATCAGGAGTACCTTTACTACAAGCTTTTGATATAGTGGGAAAAGGACATAATAATCGCGCTGTAGGCAAATTGTTACTCGACATTAAGACAGATGTAGAAACAGGTAGTAATTTAGCGGATGCTTTTCGTAAATATCCGCTTTACTTTGACACACTTTTCTGTAATCTAGTTGGCGCAGGAGAAGCGGCTGGTATATTGGATAGCTTGCTTGATCGTTTAGCCACGTATAAAGAAAAAATTCAAGCAATTAAGGGAAAAATAAAATCTGCACTTTTTTATCCTATCTCAATTATTGTGGTCGCTTTTATCATTACCGCAGTAATTATGATTTTTGTTATCCCCTCTTTTAAAGATCTTTTTGAAGGGTTTGGTGCAGAGTTACCTGCCCCTACCCTGTTAGTCATGGCAATTTCAGATTTTTTCGTTGCTTATTGGTGGGCTATCATAGGGATACTCGGAGGTAGTGTTTACACTTTTCTCTATGCTTGGAAACGCTCAATTCCAATGCAGCGTGTTATGGATAGGCTAGTACTCAAGTTACCCATTTTTGGAGAAGTCATTCGTAAAGCCACTATTGCGCGTTGGTCACGCACACTTTCAACTATGTTTGCTGCAGGCGTTCCGCTAGTGGAGTCACTCGACTCGGTTGCTGGTGCAGCCGGAAACTACATTTATTACGAAGCTACCAAAAATATTCAGATTGAGGTCAGCACGGGTAACAGTTTGATGTCTTCCATGGTTAATACCAATTTATTTCCCAGTATGGTTGTACAGATGGTTGCCATCGGGGAAGAATCTGGTTCTCTTGACTCGATGCTAGGAAAGATTGCTGATTTCTACGAGGCAGAAGTTGACGATGCTGTCGCTGCGCTGTCAAGCCTGATGGAACCGATGATAATGGTCGTATTGGGTACGCTTATTGGCGGTATGGTCATTGCCATGTATCTTCCTATCTTTAAAATGGGTATGGCCGTTAGTTAAGCACAATCACTTTTAAGAATACTTATTATATATAGCTTCAATCATGCAAATCATATCAATTTTGCAAGACTTCCCTTATGTTTTTATTACACTTGCAACAATTATCGGTTTAATAGTTGGTAGCTTCTTAAATGTTGTAATATATCGTTTACCTGAAATGATGAAAAGAAGCTGGTTACGCCAATGTGCAGAGCTACGAGGTGAGCCTCTTGAATCAGTGCCCTCATTTAACCTCCTCATTCCTCGCTCAACATGCATTCACTGCGGACACAAAATAACCGCATTTGAGAATATTCCAATTATTAGTTATATTGTTTTGCGAGGACACTGTTCTCAATGTCACGCAAATATTTCTCTAAGGTATCCTGCTGTAGAAGCCACAACAGCTTTATTGAGTGGTTTTGTCGCCTGGCATTTTGGTTTTAGTATTATCGCAGTTGCAGCACTATTTTTTGTATGGGCGCTAATTGCACTAGCTGTTATTGATATAAATACCCAATTGCTACCTGATGATATAACACTACCTCTGCTATGGCTTGGCCTAATTGTGAATATGGATAACGGCTTTACTACCATACTTTCCGCAGTTATGGGTGCCATACTAGGTTATCTTTCCTTATGGTCGATTTATTGGAGTTTCAAGATAATCACCGGCAAAGAAGGAATGGGATACGGTGATTTTAAATTACTATCTGCAATCGGTGCATGGTTAGGTTGGAATATGCTCCCATTAGTCATTCTCTTTTCATCATTGGCCGGTGCCATTATCGGCATTGGTTTAATAATTGCGACCAAGTTCAGAAAAAACCTCCCCATGCCATTCGGTCCTTATTTAGTGGTTGGCGCACTTATCGCTTTATTCTGGGGTGAGTACCTTAATCTTGCCTACCTGGGCTTATTCTAATTAATGACTTTTGTAATTGGGCTCACCGGAGGAATCGGTTGCGGAAAATCACTTACCAGTGAGCTTTTCTCTGATTTGGGCATTGATATTGTTGATACCGATGTAATTGCGCGAAAATTAACTCAACCCGGTGAACCGGCTATTAGCATAATAAGAAACACTTTTGGGAATGTTTTCGTCACTAAGGATGGGGCATTAGATAGAAATAAAATGCGCAACCTGATCTTTTCCGACGATACTGCACGGCTCAAACTTGAGAAAATCCTTCATCCCCTTATTCTGAAAGAAGTAACCTCTCAAATCAAAAAAGCCCGTTCTCCCTACATTATCGTCGTTATACCATTACTGCTAGAAACATGCGATTACAATGATATTATCCATAAAATTCTTGTAGTCGATTGCGATGAACAAGTGCAACTCTCACGAACCATGGCACGCACTCATTTACCTGAAGACGAAGTAAGAGCTATCATCGCAACACAGGCCTCAAGAGAGATTCGGCTACAAAAAGCAGATGATATTATTGTCAATAACTATGATATTAATCACCTTAGAAAACAGATTATTAATCTACACTGCCGATATTTGCTTCTTGCAAAGAATGAATCCAAGTCTTAACGAACGCAAACTATATCACCCTAAAATTCTTTCAAAAATTAATTTTCATTTGTGAAATGATTCCGCTTAAGGCAAGATTCTAATCTTTTATACTTTCCCATAGATCCATTTTTATTGTGATTTGTTACGAACACCCTTTAAATGAGCGTATCCGTACCTTGCTACGGTTAGAAGATTTGTTTAATAAAATAGATTTTTTCTCAAATAAAAACACAGCAACTGAGCATCATGCATTGCTTACGGCGTTGTTTGAAATCTTAGAAATTACCAGCCGAGCAGATATCAAATCAGATCTGTTACAAGAACTTGAAAGACAAAAACAAATGCTCGAAATGTTACGCAAAAATCCAAATGTTTCTGAAACAGTACTCGATGAGGTACTCACTAGCATTAAAGTTACTTTTAGAGAAATGCTGGATTTACCTGGAAAAGTCGGCGAACACTTACGTGACAACGAATGGTTAATGTCTATTAAACAACGCATTGCAATACCTGGAGGTTGCTGTGTATTTGATTTGCCTTCTTATCATTATTGGTTAAATCTAGACCCTAATCTTCGCCAAAAAAACCTCAATGAATGGTTGACACCATTTCAATCTGTACGAAATGCTTTTGGGATTGTTCTTTTTCTATTAAGAAAAAGTGGCAAGACATTAAAATTTGTGGCAAATCAAGGAAATTTCCAGCAAACTGGCGCAGTGCTCTCAGCACATATGTTAAGACTTAACATCTCGAATGACTTGCCGTGCATTCCAGAAATTAGCGCGAATAAGTATGCCTTAAATATTCGCTTTATTCCTTTTCACTCTAAGCAGAAAAACAAAACTTATGAAGGCGATGTCACTTTTGAAATCACCTTCTGTAATCTGTAACTGAATGAATATTAGATAATGAATGCTCCACAATTAGCCCAATGCGATACGGTTATTAATTTGCCCAAGTGATTGCTCTACTTGATCAACTAAAATAAGGCATAGTTCACCATCTTCTAAGTTTGAGAGTACTCTATCAATTGCAATAGCTTCTCCCACAATTTCACTTATTTTTTGCGTACGCTTGGCATTCCCTAATCCTTCCCGCAACAATGTCAAGACCTCTCCGTCAGCGCGACCACGCTGACATTGATCCTGATATAATACAACTTCATCAAACGCATCCCCAATTATTCGAGTTTGCTGACGAATATCTTCGTCACGCCGATCGCCTGCAGCACTGATAACTACCGAGCGTTTTTTCGAAGGAATATTATCAATAGCACTTACAAGTGCCTGTATTGCATCTGGATTATGCCCATAATCAGCAATTAACGTTGCATTACGATAATTAAAGAGGTTGAAACGACCGGGTGCTGTCTGCGCATCGTTAACAAAGCTTGCTAAGCCGGCCCGAATAATTGACCAATCCAAACCAAGTGCCCAGCCTGCTCCAATAGCCGCCATCGCATTCTCAATTTGGAAAGTAATGCTACCATTTTTTGTCAGCGGTATCTCATTTAGTGGCACCCGATGCTCACCATCTTTCCCTAAAGCAACAATACAGCGATTTTCTAAATAGATGACTCGCTTATGCTGTAAACGATGTAATGCAATAACAGGATGATGGCTATCTCGCGCAAAATAAATAACTGAGCCCAGGCAATGATCAGCCATACCCGCAACAAGTGGATCGGCTGCATTCAATACCGCAAATCCGCTAGAAGCTACGTTCTGGACAACAATTCGTTTAACTGCCGATAATTCTTCTGCAGTATTTACATAAGCCATCCCCAAATGATCACCCTTACCAATATTTGTTACGACAGCAACATCGCAACGATCAAAACCTAAGCCTTCACGTAACAATCCTCCACGCGCAGTTTCAAGGACAGCTGCATCTACATCCGGGTGCAGAAGAATATTTCTAGCACTTTTAGGTCCACTACAGTCACCCGTATCAATACATTGACCGTTGATATATACCCCATCTGTACACGCAAGTCCTACCCGTTTGTTATCTTTATCTAGAATATTAGAAATCAAACGAGCAGTCGTCGTCTTGCCATTTGTACCGGTTACTGCAATGACTGGGGTGCGTGCATTATCTCCCTCAGGAAACATATTACTAATGATAGCTTCACCTACAGCACGTCCTTTACCAAAAGAAGGTTGTAAATGCATGCGTAACCCAGGAGCAGCATTTACTTCGATAATGCCCCCTCCTTGTTCTTCCAGCGGAAGTGCCACATTCTCACAAACAACGTCAATACCACAGATATCTAAACCCACTACTTTTGCAGCAGCGATGACACGCTTCGCCAATTCTGGATGAACATCATCTGTAACATCAGTTGCTGTTCCGCCAGTCGATAAATTGGCATTGCTACGTAATACAACACGCACATTTTTTTCTGGAATGGATTGTGCAGTAAATCCCTGTGATGCTAAATGCGTTAATGAAATTTCATCCAAATTAATCTTAGTTAATGAAGTAACATGACCTTCACCACGTTTTGGATCACGATTAACTTGATCTACTAAATGCCGGATGCTGTACACCCCATCACCAATAACTTGCGGTGGTTCACGACGTGCAGCCGCAACCAGCCTATTACCAACGACAAGCATTCGATAGTCACAACCAGGCAGATAACGTTCAACCAAAATCTTATCGCTGAATTCGGCCGCTATCATAAAGGCTGATCTGACCTGCTCAGCATTGATCAGATTGACCGTTACACCCTTACCTTGATTACTATCTTGAGGTTTTACAACGACTGGGGTACCAATTTCAGAAGCTGCCAACCAAGCATCATCGGCGCTATTTACATTACGACCTAAGGGTACAGGAATACCTGCTGCATGTAACAGTGTTTTAGTCAATTCCTTATCTTGCACAATGGATTCTGCAACAGCGCTGGTCATATCGCTCTCAGAGGCTTGAATACGCCGCTGTTTACTGCCCCAGCCAAACTGCACCAAACTTCCTTCCGTTAGGCGGCGAAATGGAATACCGCGAGCAACTGCAGCTTGAACAATCGCATTTGTACTCGGTCCAAGGCGTATATCTTCATTGAGCCCACGTAAACGATGCAAAGCATCACCTAACTCAAAAGAGATATTTTTGATAGCTGCATCACATAGTGATTGCGCCAATTCAAAAGCGAGGCGACCAACTTTTTCTTCACTATATTCGACAATAACTCTATACGTATTAATTTCTGGAGCTTTAACTGTTTGGCTGAACGATATCGGACAACCTGCTTGAACCTGCAAACTAAATGTAGCAAGTTCAAGTACATGAGCAATCGTAATAGTAGGCTGATTATGGACTGCAACCAGTGAAGCAGAGATCTCCGGACAATATCCGCGTAATCTTTCTTCGATATTGGAGAGGGTGTTGATATCATTTTCAAATTCGTTACAACGAATAGTAACTTCAAGAGAAGTACGTTGACTCCATAAATTGGGTCCGCGCAATGCTCGGATACGTAGTACTTTCATAATTTAATTCCTTGAGTTTGTAAGCCAATTAAAAGATTCTTATTTTCAGGCCCATATTTATCTTGAAAAAATCCAAAAGCCTCAATGCCAGCACTTATTAAATCGGGCTCTATGCCTAATGCCCATGCAGCCCCAACAGCAGCCAATATGTTTTCTATTTCTTGAGTATTATCAATAGAGCCGGATGTTATTTTTTTAAGTTTAATCAAAGGTAGCTCATAGGGACCAGTGATAAGTGTGACTGAACCATTACGCAAAATTACAGCGCGCTTACCCAATATAGAGCCAGTTCCTGTATTACGATGTTGCATAATCACCGGCAAATCTGGATCGACGCTAAAGTAAATAACTTCACCATGACACAGCTCAGACATCTCAACCAACATTTCTTCTTTAGCATTGAGAACCACAGCGCCAATAGGTAATTGAATATCTTTTTCAATATCATCAATAGCTGCAGCTGTAGGGGTTACTACATCGACTTGTGTACGAAATACATTGAAAACTTGCTTTGACGTTTCAATGCCATGCTCACCAAAATGCTGATCTGGATTGACATTAGTAATGACACCCACTTGGCAGCTATCGTAAGCCAATCCTTCATTTAAAAGCACATCAAAACCATTTTCAAATACTGCAGCTTCTACTGTTGGATTCATCAATGTACGATTTGCTGCTGCCCAGTTAGCGCTGTTATTCTTATCGATCTGCCTATAATCCAAATATAACCCGTCACTGCATGCCAATCCAGTTTGCTTCCCCGAAAGAATCAATAATCTTGCAACCAAATATGCTACGGCTGTTTTGCCATAACTACCGGTAACCCCGACAATAGGAATGCGGCCATTTTCTTGATTTGGAAACAAATGATTGACTATGGCTTCGCCAACAGGGCGAGGGGTACCGACGGCAGGCTTAATATGCATTAATAAACTTGGGCCTGCGTTAACTTCAACAATTGCTCCGCCTTGTTCACTCAATGGGCGAGAAATATCGTTAGCTACCAGATCGATACCGGCAATATCCAGACCTACGACACGAGCGGCCAGTGATGCAATAGCCGCAGTACTTGGATGAACTTGATCGGTTACGTCAAATGCATGATTACCATTGCGTTGAATCAAAATACTGATACCAGCCGGAATAATTGAATCACTGCGATAACCTTGACGGGCAATTTCAATCCGCGCTGCACTATCAATGCGGATCATATTCAGTGGATGATCTTCCGTTGTTCCACGGCGCGGATCAGAATTAATTTGAGACTCAATTAATTCAGCGATTGTTAAATTACCATCTCCAGTTACCGAAACCGAATCACCACGCGTGGCCGCTACAAGCTGCCCACCCACTATTAATAATCGATGTTCAGTACCTGAAATATATTGTTCAACCAATACACCGGTGCCTTCTTTCAATGCTACTTGATAAGCCGACTCAATTTCTTCCTGATGACTCAGCTCAATAAATACACCCCGCCCATGATTTCCATCACATGGTTTTATGACAACGGGCAAACCGATTTCATTGGCTGCTTCCCAAGCTGCATTTGCACTTTCAACCATACATCCTTCTGGAACTGGCACTCCGCACGATTGTAATAATGCTTTTGTCAAATCCTTATCGCGGGAAATGCTTTCTGCAATGGCAGGGGTTCGATCCGTTTCCGCTGTCCAGATATGCCGACAACGAGCACCATGACCAAGCTGCACAAGATTTCCTTTGGCAATAAGCCGTGTAGCTGGAATATTGCGCGCCACAGCAGCATCTACAATGCAAGCTGTTGATGGCCCAAGCCATAGCGAATCAACCAAGTCACGAAGACTCTGAATAGCGCCATCCACATCATATGTAGGATTTTGTAGTTGCTGAAAGTTCATGGCAGCCAGTACCAGCTCACGCGCAGAATGCAGAGCTGATCGTGTAATTTCCTCGTGCCATGCACTTAATGCAACTTTATACACACCGCGTACCGAGGTTTCACGTGCTCTACCAAAACCGCCGCGCATACCCGCTAAATTTTGTAACTCCAAGGTTACATGTTCAAGAATATGACAAGGCCACGTACCTTCCTCTACTCGACGCAAGAAACCACCTCGTTCTTCGTAGCTGCAGCGATGCTCGATGAGTGAAGGCAACCATTCTGACAAACGTTCATAAAATCCTGGAATTTTATCTGAAGGAAAATCTTCAAGATCGCCAATGTCAACCGTTGCTTCGAGGGCAGGGTAATAAGTCCACAAGTTAGGGCCATTTAAGTGCTTAATTTCAAGAAATTTAATATCTTTTACACTCGAACTTTTTAAATTAGGCATAAATTTGAATTAAGTAGAAGACATGAAACCATTAACGCGATATAGATCGATTGGTTTACACGAAAAGAAAAATAATTCTCAAACACATTAGAGAAAATGATCCAACAACTTACGACTGTAACGATCAAGAGACATACGATCACGAATCAAAAAATGAATACCCTGACTATCTGTGATCATTAATGATGAAGTTGTTAGCCGACGAATATCTTCTTCGCCTTTAAGAATAAAGGCAGCTTCTCCACGGTCCGTTTCAACCTCCCAAGTACTGGGTGTAATAAAACTTGAAACCTTGCATAACCGCTTTATTTCCGGCATGAATTCACGACCCTTTAACTCCGCTTCAATGAGTATTCGGTAGTCATCTTGCAAATCTGTTAAGCGTTCTATCCACGCTAACTCTTTGCCATGGGGATCTACTAATGCAATTCCCTGATCCGGATGAGTAATTGGAAAAGATCTTACTGGAATGACGCCTTCTTGCATCAACCCCAATTGATTGTTAAAAACCAATCGACCAAAAGCATTACGTGTTAACTGAAAAGTCACTAACTGACTCATTTATGTTCTCCTGCAACACTATGTTCGGCAATTGGAACAAATCCGCGATCTTCAGTATCCACATTACGTACCTGAGCCTGGTACAGACGATAATAAAAACCTTCACGCGCCATTAATTCTGCGTGATTGCCGATTTCAACAATGCTGCCACGATCAAGAACAATCAGTCGATTGGCTTCCCGCAAGGTCGATAAGCGATGTGCAATTGCAATTGTAGTTCGACCGCGCACCAAATTATCCAGAGCTTCCTGAATATCTTTCTCTGTAGTTGTATCCACCGACGATGTGGCTTCGTCCAATATCAAAATACGTGGATTAATCAATAATGCACGAGCAATTGAGATACGTTGACGCTCACCACCGGAAAGTGCCTGCCCACGTTCGCCAACCAATGAATCGTATCCATGCGGCAGACGTAATATAAATTCATGGGCATGCGCAGCGCGAGCTGCTGACACAATTTCAGAGGGCGTTGCATCCGGCTTACCATAAGCAATATTTTCCGCAATAGTGCCATAAAACAGAAATGGTTCTTGAAGCACTAAACCAATATGTTTGCGATACTCAGCAATCGGTAGCGAGCGGATATCATGCCCGTCGATCAGAATCGTGCCTTCACTTACATCATAGAAACGGCAAATTAAATTTACCAAAGTACTTTTCCCTGAACCGCTATGTCCGACTAAACCGATCATTTCACCGGGTTTAATAACGAGATTGATGTCACTAGTAATCCTGCGCGTTCCATAGCGAAAACCTACATTTCGCAATTCAATCTGACCTTGTACTGTAGCTAGATGAACAGGATTGGCAGATTCTGGAACACTGGAAATATGATCCAAAATATCAAATATACGTTTAGTTCCAGCAGCGGCCTTCTGTGTAATGGAAACAATACGGCTCATCGAATCCAATCTGATATAAAACCGGCCAATATAAGCAAGAAAAGCTGTAAGCACTCCGACCGTAATTTCATCTTTAGAGATCTGCCAGATTCCAAATATCCATACAATCAGCAAACCAACTTCAGTCAGCAATGTAACCGTTGGTGTAAATAATGACCAAAGCTTATTTACACGATCATTAATTTGCAAATTTCTTTGATTTGCGGCATAAAAACGCGCAGATTCTCTTTTTTCTTGCGCAAAAGCCTTAATCACCCGAATACCAGGAATTGTATCCGCCAACACATTATTAACCTCAGCCCAAATCCGATCAACCTTCTCAAAACCAATGCGCAGCCGATCACGAACCAGATGAATTAACCAGGCAATAATTGGCAATGGCACAAGGGTCACCAATGCCAACGAGGGATTAATTGATATCAAAATCATGGCAGTCATCGCAATCATGATGACATCAGTAGCAAAATCAAGTAAATGCAAAGAGAGAAAAAGATTTATTCGATCTGTCTCAGCGCCTATGCGTGCCATCAAATCTCCGGTCCGCTTACCACCGAAATATTCCTGCGAAAGATTAAGTAAGTGTTCATAAGTTGTAGTGCGCAGATCGGCACCAATCCGCTCAGATACAAGCGCCAACATATAAGTTCTCGCCCATCCCAGTATCCAAGCCAGAATTGATGCACCTAGCAACCCCGAAAGGTACAATGCCACTAATTCGTTATTGATTGGCTGACCATTTTGATAAGGTATCAGTACATTATCCATTAACGGCATAGTCAAGTAGGGCGGCACCAATGTTGCAGCCGTGCTGCATAAGGTCAACAGAAATCCGATCAACAGGCGTCCCTTATAAGGCTTTGCAAAACGCCAGAGTCGCAGTAATGTCCATGTAGGCGGTGGAGCATGGCTTTGTTTTTCACAAACTGGGCAATCATTTTGTCCATTAGGCATAATGGCCCCACAGTTTGGACATTGAACAACCGTATCTGCTGCTTGAGATAGCTCGCCAGCAAGGTGACAATCAAGTTGCTGTGCAAAGGATTCAATCAATCGATTAACTGCTCTGTCGCTTCTTACGCGGTAACGCCAAGACATGAGCTGCGAATGTGCATCTAACAGTTCCAAGCACCCAATCCCAGCATAATCTCGTTGTGTCAGTAACAAGCCTTGCCGATAACACCAACTTTGCCAAACTTCATTGGCATACATTTTAGTCAGTAGGCGTTGATTGGTAACAATTACAATACCTTTAGAAAAGTGTAGCTGCGAATCAAGATCAGTTTCAATCCACGCAAGCACATTTTCTTCGTCGTTTAATTGTAGCGCAAGTACTTCATCCCAACTTTGGGGGAAATTATTATTCGATGAATTATAGAGTTGCTGCATTCACTAAGCTGCGAAAGAAAGTAAGAATTTTCTAAGAAGAAGTAAAAATGAAAGAGAGTACTGCTTGTACGGTTAATCTTCTTAATTTTCCATGAGATATATATGTGCCAGCATTATTTAATGCTATTTAATTCAATAGATGTCTTTTATGACTTGCAGTAATTGCTCAATACTAATATCAATGCCGTTGATCTTGTCGCGTTTATCAACAGGTAATTTTGAATTTTTAAGCGCTTACTTATAAGAATGGATGGACTGCAACTTCGTACGTGTGATTTGAATACTATTACCCACAAAAAACCGCTTTAAGGCAGCAACGTACGTCCCAATTAATGCTATCTTAGCGAAAAATAAAAGCAATCCAACAACTTATTTGCTAGTGCCCAACAATTCATCCGTCCCATTATCGATTTGAACATTTATCGATAAATCACTAGTCAGTTCAGGTTCGTTCTCAATACTAGTTCCCTCTGACACATCATGATCCAATTCAGGTTCTTCATTAATAAGAATATCCGTTGACAAACCATCGCCATTTTCAGATTCATTATCAATATCAACATCTGCCGATACATCATCAACCAGTTCAGATTCATTATCGATATAAGCCTCTATAGATAAATCATCCATCAGTTCTTGCTCATTATCACCAGTTGTCACTGTAGATAAATCATCAACCAGCACTGTGTCATCTATAGATGATCTACTTTTTTCTAGAAATTGCCAATAAGTAGTTGATACTAAGGCAAAAGCAAACAGCATTATCAAAAGCCAGATCAATTTTCCGGTATAAAAATGAAAATGCGAGTCATGCTCACCATAAATGGAAGCACCATTACCTGAATTAATGATCTCAAATGTAGGCTGGCAATTTTCCAAAGCCGCTCGACGCGCACATTGCAATCGATACAGTGTGCTTTGCTTAATATTCTCGTTCGCACTGACATCTAATAGCTTGGCAATTCCTTTTCCTAATTCTTGCTCGTTCATAATTTAACTCCTTTTTCTCTGAGTATCGAAGCTAACGTATGAGTCGCCCTTGAACAGTGTGTTTTTACACTTCCTTCGGAACAATTCATGATCTCCGCTGTTTCCGTCACACTCATTTCTTCCCAATAACGCAGTATAAATGCTTCACGTTGACGCGCAGGAAGAATTTTTATTGCATTTTCTATTAAATCAATTAACTGTGCCTTCTCAAGTTGAGTTTCAGGTTGATTGGATTCTTGCTTGATCTGTAAAGTTTCCAAAATATCAAAGTCTTCCTGATTTTTATCTTGATCATTGGGAATAAGTGCAGAAAAAAGTGTAGACCATAGAGATCGAACCTTCTGTCGACGATAATAATCGCGAATAGTGTTCTGTAGAATGCGTTGATATAACAATGGCAGTTCTTCAACCGGCTTCGCAGCATATTTTGCCGTAAGTTTCATCATGGAATCTTGAATGATATCTAACGCTGCATGTTCATCATGAACAGCAAATAAAGCTTGCTTATATGCACGTCTCTCAATTTCAATTAGAAAATCTGAAAGTTCTTCTCGAGTAGCCAGAATTGCCAACCTTTACTTTAGGTAATTTAACGTAATTAAGAAAGTTTAGGCTAACATGTGTAAAATTTTTGTAAAATACAAAAAATTCGCCAAGAAAATTACATATTTTATGCGTAACCATGTAACTTAAGCACGATTCATTACATTAGCATATCATTTTAAATCATGTAATCAAGTAAATAGCCTGTTTAAAACAGTGCAACTTTGCAACTGCTCCAGTATAATATTTTGTAAAACAAATAATCATATATAGTACCTATTCCATTTGATCAAATACGTTTCTTTTATGTATAAACTCACAGTCGGCTGCCCCCAATGTGGCAATAAGGTAATTTGGGAAGCAAATAATCAGTTTCGTCCGTTCTGTTCCGAACGATGTAAGTTGAATGATTTGTCGCAATGGGCGCAAGAATCTTATCGAATCCCGCAATCAGATAATGATTATGAACATCACGAAGCAACCGAATCATTGCTTAATCAATCGATTGATTAAAAGAATATAGCACTGCAGCGTATGCAAGCCAATCAGATCAAGCGTATAAGAGCGACCGTAAAATATATTATATAAATTTTCGGCTTCGAAAGAGTTGAAGTTGATCTCACTGAGCAATTAAACAAATTACGACAACATTATCGGCTGCTGATATCTTTGCAGAAAGCAAAACGCTTACGTTAATTCTTTGTTCTACATTAGGAAGAGTATCACTTTTTGTTAGTGATCCCGATTAAGTATCCTTTATGTGCGTAGCGGCCAAGGCGAGCAGCAGAAATAACATTGTTGTGTGTATCTAACCATACCCCATTATTTCTCAATGAATTCACACAAAACTTATCTCAACAAATAGAGAGATCTAATTTGCTATTCCGCGCATCATCGCAATACCATGCGCCCCCATTTCCTGGGCAATTGGTAAATCTTCCAAACATAATCCTCCCAAGGCATATACCGGCATTGAACAACCAAAAATCAGCATAGAAAACTTCTTCCAGCCCAATGATGAAGCTCTGGAATGACTATGCGTAGGCTGCACTGGTCCCAATACAACGAAATCAAGCCCGAGTTGCTCGGCTGCAAAAAGTTCTTCAGCATTGTGGCAAGAAGCACTACAGAGTCCGTATTCTGCCTTCGGGCGAGATGACATGGTCATCAATTGCGATGAAGTAAAATGTACCCCATCGGCACCAATTTTGTAGGTCAACTCCGGATCGCCATTGATCATTACTTTTGCTTGATGCGCATGCGCAAGCGCTAATACTTGCTGTGAGAATTTCCACAGCTTATCCGGTGCCATTTGTTTCTCGCGGACTTGCAGCAAACGTAAACCACCCTCCATCGCCTGTTCAATTTGTTCCAGCGCTGATTCGATGCCAATTTCATTAGCACGTGTAATCGCATAAATTGGTGGTAGTAATAACGACTGTATGATGGGGCCATTTGCAGGCAATATCGGAGAGACTTCAACTCGATGTGGAAATTGCCAAAACAATTCTTGTTTTTCCCTGGGTAGCAACCTGCCTTCCCACTTCATTACACGAAAAAAATGCAGTCTAACTGTTGCATGTGAATAAGTAAAAATACGGGTTATCCAGGGATAGGCGACTCGAACTTGAATTCCCAATTCTTCCCACAATTCGCGATCTAGCGCGTGCAATAACGATTCATCTTTTTCGACTTTGCCACCCGGAAATTCCCAGTAACCGGAATATATTTTTCCTAGAGGCCTTCGCGTCAATAAAAACTGGCCATCCGCTTGTATAATGACAGCCGCGACGACTTCAACAATCGAAGCCGGCGCAACGGTAGATGGAATAAATAAATTATTCACAATCTATCGGAAATACCAATCGATTTTTGTCTGCCTGCCAAATCTCGCGCAAATTGCCAAGCTACTCGACCACTGCGCGAACCGCGCTCCAATGCCCATTGCAAAGCTTCAGTGCGTATTAGTGCAGTCATCTCATTGATACCGAAATAAGCCAGCCAATAGCACACGATTTCTAGATAATGATCCTGGTCAAAAGGATAAAACGATACCCATAAACCAAAACGTTCCGACAAAGAAATTTTTTCCTCGATTGCTTCACTTGGATGCACTTCCTCACCAACGTGCCGCGTATCAAGATTATCGCGCATAAACTCCGGTACCATATGGCGCCGGTTGGAGGTTGCATAAATTAGGACATTATCGGACACTGTAGCAATCGAGCCATCCAGTACCACTTTAAGTGCTTTATATCCTGGTTCATTAGATTCAAAAGATAAATCATCACAAAATAAAACAAAACGCTCCGGACGCCGGTAAATTTTTTCTACAATATCATGCAGATCAACAAGATGGTGTTTTTCAACCTCAATCACGCGCAATCCTTCGTTAGCATATTTATTCAATAATGCCTTGATCAATGAAGATTTGCCGGTACCACGTGCACCCGTCAATAGCACATTGTTGGCCGAAAATCCCCACACAAATTGCTGTGTGTTTTGGTCAATGCGCTGTTTCTGATCGTCAATCCCACGCAAGGCATCGAGCGTTATACGGTCGGGGTGAGTCACTGATTGAATATAACCAACATGACCTTGCCTACGCCAGCGGAAAGCTGTTGCTGCCTGCCAATCAGGCTCTGGCTGCATGGATGGAAAGAGTTTTTCCACGTGATCGAGCAATCTATCGACTCGATCACAAAGCTGATTGAAATCATTCATGGGGTTTCGTTAACTGCGATAACTTGCATTAATCTTGACGTAGTCGTAAGAAAAATCACACGTCCATACCGTAGTAGAAGCTTCTCCGCGGTTGAGCACAACACGAATGGTAATCTCGGATTGATTCATCACGCGTTGCCCATCTTCTTCACGGTAATTGGACGCTCTACCGCCAAATTCCGCAACCAGCACATTATCCAGATAAAGTCTGATATCGTTTACCTCCAGATCTTCAACGCCGGCATAACCAACTGCAGCTAAAATCCTTCCCAGATTCGGATCGGAGGCAAAAAAAGCGGTTTTAATCAATGGCGAATGTGCAATGGCATAAGCAACTTTGGCACATTCGTCCGCATCTCTACCAGCATCCACTTGCACGGTTATAAACTTTGTCGCCCCCTCACCATCGCGCACGATCATTTTCGCCAATTCTGCAGCAACAGTGGTTACGGCTTCTTGTAGCTGGCCAAATTCCACGCTCATTTGACTGATAATTTCCTGGTGTCCCGCTTTGCCAGTTGCCATGACAATAAATGCATCATTGGTTGATGTATCGCCATCGACTGTAATACGGTTAAATGAATGATCTGCCGCAGATTGCACCAATTTCTGCAATAAGTTTCGAGTGATAGCCGCATCGGTTGCAATATAGCCTAACATTGTCGCCATATTCGGTCGAATCATACCGGAACCCTTGGCAATACCAGTAACCGTCACTGTCTTACCACCAATCAGCACTTGCCGCGATACCGCCTTCGGCACAATATCCGTAGTCATAATCGCCTGCGCTGCGTTAAACCAATTATCCACTTTACAATCGGCTACAGCGGCAGGCAATCCGGCAACAATTTTGTCCAGCGGTAGCGGTTCCATAATCACTCCGGTAGAAAATGGCAAAACTTGTTGCGTGGTACAACCTAATAATCTGGCCAATTCAGAACAAGTGGCCAGCGCATGTTGAATCCCCGCTTCGCCCGTTCCCGCATTGGCATTACCCGTATTCACAACTAGTGCACGAATAGAAGATTGTGTCAGATGCTGCTTCGCAACCATCACGGGCGCCGCACAAAATCGGTTTTGAGTAAATACACCAACCACTTGCGTACCTTCATCTAGCAGCATCACGAGCAAATCCTTACGACCCGGCTTTTTAATACCAGCTTCGGCAATACCCAAGATTACCCCATTAATCGATAATAGTTGCTCGGGAAGTAACGTAGGAATGTTAACGGGCATAATCAATCATCAGCGTCATGTTAAATAGCACTATGCTACCTCATCTTTTACGATATTTTGCAAAATTCTAATATCGTTTAAGTAAGATTTGAAAAACTAAAGTAGCTAAAATCAATGGAGATAGTAAAAGGGACAAATTGAGTGCCACGCTATATAAATTCGCCAATAAAAAAACCCCGGTAATCCGGGGTTTTTTTATTTAATACGCGTAAAGCTCGAATTTATTGCGGTACGATATTAGATGCTTGCTTACCTTTAGGGCCTGTCGTAATATCAAAAGTGACTCGTTGAGCTTCACGTAATGTTTTGAAACCACTGCTATTAATGGCAGAAAAATGTGCAAATAAATCTTCTCCACCGTTATCTGGGGTAATAAAGCCAAAACCTTTAGCGTCATTGAACCACTTTACAATACCTGTTGCCATGTGTTTATTTCCTTAATAATTAATGAATTTACTCCTCGCTACCATATTCATAGCGGTCATCGAATATCAAGGAAAAAGATCAACCATCAGCATCACATTTCACAGCTTGAATCCAAAAGACAATCGTAAGATACACGTTTTTAGGCAAAACTCAAGCATTTATTTGCAGCACTTATTGCAGTCTTATCGCGTAATTTCAAATAGAAGACTATTTTCTATCGTTACAATACTTTGAATTATAAAGTATTATGAGTTTTTATAGAATTTACTGAAGATTAAAAGTTACTCAATACGCTCATTAATCTTGGATTTAAGGCAATTTTCTCCCTTTATTTCACATTTGCAAAAATTGCGATTGTATGAAAATGACCTAAAAGGTAATATTTGTACAATTATTGAACATATCAACGAATGAAAACAATCCAGCAAAGAACAATTTCGAAGATCGTCATGCGGACAGAAATAATTTCTGTCGCTGTATTATTGTTTCTTTCCGTAGTTAACCCGCTTCAGGCAAACCCTCTTCATGCATCGATCGTAGTTGATGCGAATACTGGAGAAGTGCTGCATGAATCACATGCTGATGCGAGCCGTTATCCGGCTTCTTTAACCAAAATGATGACACTTTACATACTGTATGAAGCGATCCAACAAGGTAAAATGAACTTGGATACTCGCATGCCAGTTTCTATCTACGCAGCATCAATGCCATCAACTAATATCAATTTGCGGGCAGGTGATACCATCAGCGTACGCGAAGCAATTGCCGCATTAGTCGTTCGTTCTGCCAATGATGTTGCAACAGTAGTGGCTGAAACATTAGGTAATACTGAAGCAAATTTTGCACGTATGATGACTGACAAAGCTCGTGTACTTGGTATGCGATCCACTACTTTTCGCAATGCTTCTGGTTTGCCTCACAGTGAACAAAAAACTACAGCGCGTGATTTGGTGACTTTATCTACGCGATTAATGAAGGATTTTCCACAATACTATCATTATTTTTCAACTCAATCGTTTACTCACAAAGGCACCACCTACAATAGTCATAATCGTATGTTACGTAACACGCGTGGGGTGGATGGCTTAAAAACTGGCTTCATTCGTGCATCAGGGTTTAATATTGCCACTTCCGCCAAGCGAGGTAACCGTCGTGTAATTGCAGTAGTTATGGGAGGCCAGACTGCCGCCGCCAGGGATCAATACATGTCGCACTTGCTGGATTATAGTTTTAATCAGAGCACATCTCCCTTCATGGCGAACCATTCAAACAGTAGTCGCAAAACACCGGCTAATCATAAAACCAGCTCTGTATCCGCTGCATCCAATCAAACTGTTGCAAAAAGAAGGACACCTAACCCAAACATAATTGCTACAACTACCCCAGCTAAAATTACAGCGGGGTCACAAAAAGTTGCTTCAGACAATAATAAAAACTGGGAAGTGCAAGTTGGTTCCTATCAAGCTCATGACCGAGCTCATGCGCAGGCACAAGCTGCTACCCGTTGGATACCCGGTCAAGTGGTCGTTACTGAAGTGGAAATCAGCAATCAGAAACTTTATCGTGCTCGGCTTATAGGATTGCAAGAAAGTCAAGCACGGACAGCATGCCAAAACCTTTCTCGCCAAAAAATGGAATGTTTGGTAATCCGCTCGCAAGGATAGCCACAAGATACAGTAGCATGCATTTACGCGAAATTAGAAAAACTTAGCTCGATCATTAATACCAATATCAATGCATATTGATCAGGAACTGGACGTGCGTGGCTTGGTTTGCCCATTACCCATCTTACGCACCAAACAATCGTTAGCTAACATGAGTAGTGGGCAAACGTTGCGCATTACTGCAACTGATCCGGCATCTGTCATCGACTTCCAGGTTTTTTCCGATCAAACGGGTAATGCGCTACTCTTTTTGTTACAAGATAGTGGCGAGTATATTTTTATTTTGAAAAAAAAATAATTGGCATGCCACCTGAGAGAATTCCATGATCGGTTCCGATGCTTCGTCACTACCGATTGGATATACCATAGGGAAGAGTGGCGCCAGCCAACCAGCAACGCAAATCATTTACATGAGGACTATGGTTAATCTCAATCACCTGCAACCGTCATGCGATCAATCAGCACAGATCCGCTCTGCTTCGATCCACGCACGACGATATCATTACCGATCGCCACGATTCCCCGAAACATTTCCTTCAGATTACCGGCAATGGTAATTTCTTCGACAGGATACGCGATTTCACCGCGCTCAACCCAATAACCCGAAGCACCTCGGGAATAATCACCTGTGACTGGATTAATACCATGTCCTAATAGCTCAGTTACCAGCAAACCGGTATCCATTTTCTGCAATAATGCTTTGAAGTCTATGGACGCCGCATTGTGTAGGATTAAATTATGGGTGCCGCCTGCATTGCCAGTAGTACGCATACCCAGTTTACGTGCTGAATAACTACTCAAGAAATAGCCTTGTACAATGCCATCCACAACCACATTACGTTCAACCGTCGCTACGCCATCATCATCAAATGCGCTACTGGCGAGACCTTTGTGCAAATGCGGCAGTTCACGAATCTGGATGTCAGGTGCAAAAACTTGCTGACCCATACTGTCCAGCAAAAAAGAAGATTTACGATACAAACTGCCGCCGCTTACCGCAGAAGCAAAATGCCCGATTAGACCCGATGCAATCGGCGCTTCAAATAATACCGGAACTTCACAAGTAGCAATTTTTCTGGCGCCTAAACGCTGCACGCTGCGCATGCCAGCTTTTTTCCCGATATCCTCAGGGGATTCCAAATCACCAGCATCGCGTGCAACGCAATACCAGTAATCACGTTGTTTGCTGCTATCGCCTTGTTCGGCAATCATAGCGCAGCTCATACTATGACGTGACAATGGGTATCCTCCCATAAAACCCAGGCTGTTGGCATAAATAAACTGCGACTCACTGACAGAAATAGTCGCGCCTTCGGAATTCGTGATGCGTTTGTCGACCGCATAGGCAGACTGTTCACAGTTTTTCGCAAGCTCAATGGCTTCTTCGACCGATATTGTCCAAGGGTAATATAGATCCAATTGGGGATAATCTTTTGCCAACCATTCCGCATCAGCCAATCCTGCACACTCATCATCAGCGGTATACCGCGCAATCGACAGAGCAGCTGCGACCGTATCACGGATAGCCTGCGTTGAAAAATCAGAAGTACTCGCATGGCCGCGCTTCTGCCCAATGTAAATGGTCACCGACAACCCTTTGTCACGATTATATTCAATTGTTTCTACCGCATTCTGACGCACCGTCACGGTTTGTCCAAAACCATCCGAAACGTTGGTTTCGCAAGAAGAAGCGCCCCCTTGTTTGGCAATTGTCAAAATATCACGGGCAATTTGCTGCAGCGTGCTAACCGGGTACGAAAAACGAAAATCAGAGACAGATGTATTGTTCATAAATAACGATATAACAGAGAGTTTGATCGAAATGTGAATAAAAAGCTTTTGTCACACGAATAAATTTGTTGCAATCACGTTGATGTAAAACGTTATGATAACAGCTTATTGACACGATATTAAAAGGCTTGCCGTGCATAATAACCCAGAAGATGATATTCAGCAGGACACGACTCCAAGTAAAACACAACGCAAAAAAGATATGCATGCATTGCAGAGGATTGGCGAGCAATTAGTGGAATTGGATGCCCATAAACTGGCCGAATTTGATTTGCCCGAAATTTTAAGTGATGCCATCCAGCAAGCCCGCGGCATGCATAAACATGGCGCACGCCGCCGGCAATTGCAATATATCGGCCGTTTGATGCGTGAGGTCGATGCACTGCCAATCCAGCAGAAACTTGAATCCTGGCATCAAACTTCAGTTCAACAAACTGCCCGGCTACATCAGCTGGAGCGCTGGCGAGAACGCCTTTTGAACGACGAAAACGCCCTGACTGAATTCGCACAGAAATATCCGCATGCCGACTTACAACGTTTTAACCTGCTGATCCGCAATACTAAGAAAGAAAAAGCCGCGAATAAACCAGCGAAGAATTTCCGTTTATTATTTCAGGAACTCCAGGCAACAATCTCTGAAACTTGACTCCTCCACCGGCTATCTGCTTTTATAAAAGCTATATTTGCCGCAAAGTAATAAACCAAACTTCAAAATCCTGCAGATTCTCTTTCAGAGGCACGGTTGAGTTCTTGCCGGATACGTGAAGAAACCTCATAGACTGTTTGCCGCACACGATTAATTCCACCCAAAGGTTCATGTTCAGGTATGGCATGCCAAGGTGAGAAAGCAAGATCCTCGCAGAATTTCTGCTGTTCCGGCGTATTGAACTGCTGCGCGGGGATGGTGATTTTCGCTACCGTGATAAAAGGTGAAGCCTTCTCGCTCCATTCGATGGTAGGATCCTCGACCGGCATTTCAGCGGCACGCTTACGAAGCTGAATCATAAAGTCGAAGCAGGCATCGTCACGATCAAGGTGTTCCTGCATATTTTGGCGTAGATAATTTGCAGAAGAGGTATCAGTAGATAACGCTGGCGCTGTCCGATTGCAGGGGCGGGTTGAAAATTTCATTGCAGTAGCACCAAAGCGATAAGGTGTCGCGCTCCAATACTGAATATCCAGCGGATTACTGACCTTCTTGCTGCGAATTGCCATCACTATTCCAAGTTCGTGCAGGCGGAAATGTAATGGATTTAAATCCGGAAAAAAGAATTTGACAGGGTTGTCTATTGCCAAAGCTTTCTGAAATTCAACGTAATCTGCCGCATTTTTAACGAAAAATGCGGGATGATTCAGCATGACAAAATCTTGTGTACCGGATGGACTGCGGTCAACGTGCATCAGTTTGATTGCCATGCCGCGGCCATCACCAACCGAATCATCTTGCACTTTATCAGCGCCATTGGAAAAGCGGATCCAGGCGGGATACTCACGCGCTTCGGAGAAGATGCCAGAGCTTAATTCATCCGGCAGCGAGAGCACACGGAATTGTGCTTTAACACAACCGTGCGCTTTAGCATGAGCGCCTCTACGGGCAAAACCATTTTTCGCTTCCATCCGTATACTGTGTTCAACCATTTGTGCAATTTGCTGAATCGATAGGGACTCATTCTGGAGTATTTCCTGTTTGCCTAAAACACAGCTCGGAAACAAAGCTATTAGGAACAATCCCAAAAGAAATCCACGATTTAACATGCCAATACCCCGAAATATTTATTGCTACAACGTACTTTTATACCAGCATAACCGATAGTTGTTTTCTATACTATAAAGTATGTTAATCACTAAAACCGGATTAGTGTTGCAGGGTTGCCATTTGCCGGCATGTCTCGGCACACTTTCTGCACGCTTTGACACATTCTTCCATACCGCCAATTCGCTCGCAATCCGTTGCGCATGCTTCACAAATGTCGGCGCAAACTTCGCAAAGAGCGTTTTGATGTAAGCCACTTAATAAAAAATTAGCGGATGTTTGGCAAATCTCAGCACACCCCATCAGTAAACGGAAATGGTCAGGTTCAACATGCTTACCGCCAGTTTCAAGGCAATGGTTCATTCCCGTTTGCAAGCAAACCTGATGACAGTTACTGCAGGCAGTAATACAAGCTTGCATAGCGTCTTGAGCGTATATTGTTTGATTCATACATATTCTCCTATCGTGCAAAGTCAATAAAAAAACTTTATTTGAAATATTTGAAGCAGTTTTGAGCTTATCTCAAATCAAGTTTCCAAAAACTCTAACTACAAAACCTTTCGCAATCTGTTCGCTTGCCTACATAAGGAAAAAGAATTCGGAAAATCTTAAATGATTCTGCTTAAAACCAGGTATAGCTTATGGAAAGCGATATTGACGTTTATGTGCGAAAGCGAACAGATCAGCTTTAACGCACGCATTAGAATTCGAACTTCTATACAACTGACCAACAACATTTAATTTCAATAGAAATTCGAGGAGAACTTTATGAATGTTACAAATAAAGATAAACAAAACATTGTGATACCAAGCGTTATTGTCGCCATGAGTTTTGCTGTTGTTTTTAGTTTAGCGGCTTGTCAGCAAGAGGGCCCGGCGGAAAAAGTAGGACAAAAGCTTGACCGTACCATCGAAAATGCCGAGAAAAAGATTGAACATATAACAGAGCAGACGGGCAAAGAAATTAGTGAAGCAAGAAAATCGCTAGCTGACAAAGCGGAAGCAAGTGGCCAATACATTAGTGACTCAGTAATTACTAGCAATGTCAAAACGGCAATTATCAGTGATCCCCTGCTTAAAGCATCGGATATTAAAGTAACTACGGTGAATGGCACAGTGCAACTAAGCGGCATGGTTGAATCTCAGCAAGTCATCGATAGAGCAGCGGAAGTGACATCTAAACAGAAAGATGTCAAATTATTACAAAATAATCTGACAGTTAAAGCCGTTTTGCCCGAGTAAGTAATGCGTTATTTACGTTTAATCGCTATCGCTGGAGTTTTGCTATTCAATGCAGTAATAGCACATGCTGTTCCTCCCAATGATGCTTACATTGCTGGCTATGCAACCAGCATGTTGAAATATAAGTGGAATCTAGATATTCCCGCAATCGTTGTGCAAAATGGTGTCATCATTTTGCCGAAAGACAGTTTTAATCACTCAGATTCATCCAGTATCGTGCAAATGCTTGCGAAAATTCCGGGAGTAAATGAAGTAAAAATCACCGAAGTTACTGCCGAGGTACCAGTTGCCACGGCTCCTTCTCAGCCAATCCAACAAGATGCCAATCAAACCATAGCAATAACGAAGACTGATCCTACCTTGTTGCCTACGGGTCTATTGCCGAGCGGTCATTTATTCAAACCCTTATTGGCGGATCCGCGCTGGGCGCATTTCTCGGCTTCTTATCACCATTTTCTCAATGATAATTTTGAAGGAAGAAATATCGGTGCGGTAAGCTTTGGTGAAACGATACCGTTTTACCGCGGGAATATCGGGCGCTCACTTGTACAATGGGAAGCAGGGCTTCAGGCTGGCGTTTTTAGTGATTTTAATTTGGGCGCTCCATCCACAGATCTCATTAACACAGATTTTATCGCATCAGCGTATTCGAGCGTGCGTGCGAAGCAATTTTCAGCATTTGGCCGGATTTATCATCAAAGTTCACATCTGGGAGATGAGTTTTTGCTGCGCAGGATAAATTCCACATTTGAGCGTATAAACTTAAGTTATGAAGGCGCAGACCTTAGATTATCGTACGAATTTCCTTATGGCATGCGAATCTATGGCGGGGGAGGCGGCTTGTTCCATAAAGAACCTTCATCACTCGAAGTGTGGATGGCGCAATATGGTGTTGAGTTCCGCAGCCCTTGGCGTCTGAACTTTGCACCGATACGGCCTATCATCGCGGCTGATCTCAAAAATTTCCAAGAAAATAACTGGAATACCGATGTTTCAATCCGAGGCGGCATCGAGTTCGATAACTTGCAAGTTCTCAATAGGAAACTCCAAATACTCGTCGAATACTTCAACGGCAATTCCCCTAGCGGGCAGTTTCTCAGAAACAACGTGGAGTATATTGGAGTAGGTGCGCATTATCATTTTTGATGTGAATTTACGCAACAATCGACGAATTGGCATTAATTCCTATAAAAAAATTTGAACCTCCAGAATCTACGGAAATTTTATCGAGAACACGAGTAAAAAAGCTCCATTCATTCATTTGTACATCGATAAGATTTTTTATTGCCGCTAAAAATGACAAGATTGAATAGTTAGCAGGCCCGTTTCTCACATTAATCTGTATTCAATACTCTGATATGTTCCGCTACACACCGCCCCAACATCGATAGCTCATAGCCGCCTTCCAATACTGAAACGATACGGTCTTTTGCATATTTGCTCGCAAGCGCTCGGATTTGCGCGGTAATCCAAGTGTAATCGTCATCACTAAAATATAACTGTGACATCGCATCATCACGATGCGCATCAAATCCGGCCGATACAAAAATCATTTCAGGTTTGAATCGCTCTATTGCGGGCAGCCAAATATCCGTCACTACCTGGCGAAACACCGAACTATCGGAGTCGCGCTGTAAAGGAACATTGATTATATGTTCATTGCTACTATCAGCACCACTATAGGGATAGAAGGGATGCTGAAATGTTGAACATAACATGACATTTGAGTTGTTGCGGAAAATTTCTTCACTGCCATTGCCATGATGCACGTCAAAATCCAAAATCACCACACGCTGCAACTGATAATTCCGAATCGCATGCGCAACACCAACTGCAACATTATTGAACAAGCAAAAACCCATTGCACGATTTGATTCTGCGTGATGTCCTGGTGGCCGCACAGCACAGAAGGCATTATCGACTTTTGCAGACAGCACAAGATCTGTCGCCATCACTGCAGCACCTGCCGCACGTAATGCCGCATGCAAAGTAAACGGATTCATAGCGGTATCAGCATCCAGTGCAGCCAGCCCACTTTTTGGCGCAGCTTGATGAATACTTTGTATGTAGCTGTGCGTATGCACTCGCGCTAACTGCTCAATAGTCGCTAACGGTGCCTCATAGCGCTCAAGCTTTGACAATAGGCCAGTTGCTTGCAGTTGATTTTCAATAACAACCAATCGTTGTGGACATTCCGGATGGTACCTACCCATGTCATGCTTCAGACAATCCGGATGAGTAATATAGGCTGTACGCATTTGATTTTCTGATTCTATGAAATTCACTAATTCCTAAAAATTATTCCGCATTCATTTGCGGTAATAAAATACCGAGACTGCTAAAGTTTATACAATCAATCCACTATACCGTGATAAATTATCACTGTTCTGCAAATCAACCTATAGAAAAACAATTTTATTTTACATTCATACATTTTTCGTCATATTGGGAGTAATTGATGAACGAGCTTTTTGCTAAAGTAACAAATTTTATTTCTTTCGATACACTCACAGGAAGAAGTTGGTTAGATTTTGTGATCATTCTCACACCTTCTGTCCTTTTAATTATTGGACTATTTTGCCTCAGTTTTCTAATTAAATTCAGAAAATGGCGATATTCTGCGTACTTTTTATGTTCGGTACTTGCGCTGGTGTATTTGCCTTACGAATTATCGCGCCAGGCAACTATCATGGCCAGAGCAGAGGCTAATGTCAATGAAATGTATAGTAACCTGCAAGGGTTGCTCAATTCCGCCAACTTAAACCATTTGAATGAAATGGCTGATCAAGAGATGGCCGCCACTTTTCTCGATGATTTAACCCGCGGTCTTAATCAGGAGAAAAAGAAAGATCTCATTCTTGTATCATGGTCGATAGCCGAAAATGAGAAAAAATCATTCGATGAAATAGATAACAAACAACAATCATTCGTCAATGAAATTAAAACAAGTTTGAATGAAACAAAATCTGAAATTATTGAATCTCGTCCTCCTGTTGAAAAAATTTCTGACTCGATTGTGCAGCGACTGGATAGTGATATCAATCAATTAGTAGAGAAAAAAATGCATGTATTTAAGCAGGAAATTGATAATTCACTGGATAACTTCAAAGAAAAAATCAATACTTTTGTACAAGGCGAACTTAACAATTATCAAGAAAAACTTGCTGTCGTTACACAACAGAATATTGACGAATTAAGAAATTATTCCAATAAAGCAAGCCAAGCATTCTCGCAACACGCTAACAAAACTAATCAAGAGTCATTGAAGAAAATTGATGCGGCTAAAAGCAGTATAGATGAAGCGGGTGCAACTATTGCACAAACGGTTACGCAGCAAGTCAAAAAACTTTCCGCTTCAATTGAGCTTACCCAAAAGAAAAACGATATTTTCTTTGAATATAACGAATGTATGCGAACTGCTGGATTATTGGATCTTGCCGGTAAAGAACAACAATGTAAGTCCAAATTGGACCAGGAGATGAGCAGTTTGAAATAACTGCAGTTTGTAAACTTACGTGTTGACCTGAGAATCTATGCGGTATCTTACGCAAAGATCCTCAGGGCAGAATTATCTTAAACTGACTATTTTTTCTTAACAAAATCTACTAGTTGCTGATAAGTAAACATATAATCCTGAGCCTGCAATGGTGTATGACACTGTACACAATTCAGATCGTTACTTTTCGCAGTGCCATCCGGATTGTAAACTGCAAATCCCCAATCACCTGTACGGTGATCTTTTGCAAACGCAGCATCCCAATTATTCCTGTTTTCCATCACCGCCACTGCCGCCAGTGATTCTATTTCAAAAATACCATCGCTGCCTGCAACGGGTTTGCCGTCGGCATCTTTTTTAGGATTATAGATTTCCATGATAACGATAGAACCAGATGCGCTTTTCTGATCCTTAGTATAGCTGGCAATCGCTGCATCATTAGCATATAGTTTGGCTACTTGCGTTTGATTGGCACGATTCATGGTTGCATATTTTGTGAAAGTTTTTTCGTAGCCTTCGGGAAACTTAACGTACTCAGGGTCTCCACCGGCGTAAGCATATAGTGGAGCCACAATTAAAATTGTAGCAATTGTCTTCAAAGCATATTTCATGGGCCTTCTCCTTTTTCAGAATATTTTGATAGATAAAGCATGATTCGGTTTGTAATCATACCGTATAAACCAGCAAAAATTGATAAACCAATTCATATTCTTTCACTGCGCAAAATCTAAAACCAACCGGACAGATAAATAAATAACCAATGCTGCAAGCATCAAATAGACGAAAAAAGCAGCAGGATTTTGCTTGACCACATCCATAAAAGTTTTATTTTTTCCTTCCCTCTTCAGTCGTTCATATTCTTCTCGTATCCGAATTACTCGTGCATTCTGATAGGTATCCAATAACTCGCGTGCTATGTGGAATTGACTGTCATCATTTATCCATATGGCCGGCATTGATACGCCCCAATTACCCGCGGATGTTTCATAAAAATCAATTGCATGATTGGTTAACAACTCACGCACATCATTTGCCTCTTCATCA
Source organism: uncultured Nitrosomonas sp. (assembly GCA_902826055.1). Classification (GTDB taxonomy): domain Bacteria; phylum Pseudomonadota; class Gammaproteobacteria; order Burkholderiales; family Nitrosomonadaceae; genus Nitrosomonas. Next base: position 39,667 of record CADEDJ010000025.1, read on the forward strand.
GAGACCCCATTTAGTCTAAATAAAATTTTTGCCATAAATGATCTTTTGGTATGTTATTTTCTCTTACTCAATTAAACGCAAAAGGATCGCATAATTAATTCCAGCAATTAATGCTATCGCTGCATGTAAATCAGTGTCAAGCGATGAAAAATGCTAACCTTCTTCATACCTATAAACTATTTTTTAAAGGCCGATTACAGTTGATGAAAAAAACCATACTTATTACAGGTTGCTCAAGCGGAATTGGCTATTGCGTTGCCAAGGCTTTGCATAAGCAAGGCTATCGAGTGTTTGCTACCGCCAGAAGAGCGGAAAGTGTTGAAATGCTCTTGATTGAAGGATTGGAAAGTTTTCAGCTAAATTTAATGGATTCAAATTCCATCAATTTTGCTTTTGAAGAAGTTATGCGCAGAACCAATGGTGAGTTATATGCGCTGTTCAACAATGGTGCATTTGGATTACCGGGTGCAGTAGAAGACTTGCATCGCGATGCATTGCGTGCACAATTTGAAACCAATGTTTTTGGCTGGCAAGAACTAACCAATCTAGCGATACCAGTGATGCGCCGACAAGGATATGGGAGGATTATTCAAAATAGCTCAGTACTTGGTTTTGTTTCACTACCTTTTCGAGGTGCTTATAATGCTTCAAAATATGCCATTGAAGGCCTAAGTGACACATTGCGACTGGAATTACGCGGTAGCAATATTTATGTCAGTTTGATCGAGCCGGGACCTATCTCCAGTCAATTCCGCATAAATGCAGTTAAGGCTCTGGAAAAATATATAGACGTCAACAACAGCTTTCACCGTGACAAGTACCAAGGTGTATTAACACGTTTAAACAAAGCAGGTCCTGCCGTTCCTTTTACTTTACCGCCTGAAGCAGTATTAAAGCGCGTTATCCATGCCCTGGAAGCTCCTCGGCCACAGCCACGTTACTATGTTACATTTCCAACTTACCTGTTTGGCATACTCAAGCGAATATTGAGTACACGAGTACTGGATGTATTATTAGCCAAGTCCGGGAACAATAATTAGTCCGTTTAAAAACGGACTCCATTAAATTGATAGATAAATTGCTGATCTACTGTTTCAACGGATCAGAAACGCGATGGAGCATCAACACATCCTTTCAGGATTTTCCAAGCAATGTCACCTTGGTACTGATCTCCCCTTAAAGTCGCGTTAACCATCGCATCATCAATCTTTTGGATCAGTATGGCAAACACGGTATAAACGGCTTCATCGTGAATATTTCTATGAGCATATGGCAAGACTTCCACATCGGGCACTACATCAACAATAACCGCATCTGGATTTGCAGGAGAATAAGCAGCCACAATATTCGGCAAGTATCGTGTGTCAAACGCAAAAACTTCCGATGCATCAACATCAACATACCGGCGATTTTTAAATTGTAACGTACGTAGAGCCCATCCGCTGTTTGATTGCAATTTGCCTGCCAAGCAGTTTGCAATTACTAAGTGTTCTCCTACAAAATTTTCTTCATATAAGTGAGGCTTATCCAGGGGAGAAATGCGATGCACGCAAGCCGATACAAAGCATGCCGCAAAAAATGCAATCAATATTTTCATCCTATTCCTGACATGTACTTCTCTCGGAGAATCGCGGAAGATTACATGAATGATAAGTTAATCCGATATTCGAATACCTCAATAAATCATGCGGAATTTTTAGAAACTATCCCCCAAAATAAACATAGGGTTTCATGGGATCTGCGGATTCTTTAAAGCGCTTCTGCTCTTCTTTATCAAGCTTCTTATCCCACCACATTCTTCTTGCTTCTAATCGCTTCGCTTCCAGTTGTGGGTTTTTTTCCAGTAGTTCACGTATAAACTTCGTGTGCTCAGATTCATAACTATAATCCATTTTCAATCTCTTCTTATAAACCGTAAAGTTAAGACTTTAGCATAGACGATATTTTCAATATAGCCCTCAAACGATAGAAAAGTATCGAATTTATTTTTAAATTTCCACGTAATCGCTATGTTTTCCCGAATATTTTCGCAGTTTAAATACGAAATCAGGAAAGGGTAAACCATAAGATTCTGCAAGTTTGTTAGCTCTGTCTTTAAGTTTTTTGCAAGTTAATTTTCCATGATTTTGCTTAAATGCGAACACAATCAAATTTCCACGCACTTCTGACAACATCGTTATGACGTGTCCCTGGAAACTATCCCAAACACGTTGCAAATAATTGTTAAGGTTTTTATCGCAACTGAGTAGATTAAGTACCAGCACGCCATCATTGCGCAACACTCGATGCGCTTGATCATAAAATTCCTGGCTACATAGTGATGCCACCTGGCAATCTTCATCAAAACCATCCACCATCAACACATCCACGCTTGTCAAGTAATTCGTTATATATTCTGCGCCATCAGCAATAATAATTTGGAAACGATCATCTTCTGACGGTAATGCAAAATAATCACGTGCCACATTAACCACTTGCTGATTAATTTCGACGACTATGGTTTTAGTTTGTAATATCTTGTGGTAGACAAACTTTGCCAACGACCCGCCACCTAGGCCAATCATCAAAATGTGAGACGGTGTTGGGTGAAATAGTAAAAAACCCATCATACAGCGCGTATAAAGCAGCTCTAGCTCATTAGGTGCATTTATACGCATAGCGCTTTGATCATGCTGCCACCCAAATGTAACAAACGCACGCCATTTTCCTCGCTGATTACTACGCCAACTTCAGTATGCGATTTTTTCTAAAATTATCGTACATTCGTTAATCAAATGTATGTAGATAAATAATATCGCCTTAATCTAGCACCGCTACCGAGTGACTCTTATTTATCAGTCTTATTTCGTTCAAAAGAAAGAATTTTCCCGCCAGGTTCTTCTCGTATGTTATCCAAAAATGCTTTAGGTTCTCGAAGTACAGTCAGCAGCCCTTTTTCTCCTAACACATTATTCCACATTTTCTGGGAAATCTGTAAACAGGCCGCCATTGGATTATCCGCCTGCTTGCGAATTTGATCCACTTGCCATTGCAGCCCCTCCATACGCAGCTTGAGATGCGGCGGTGCTTGCGCTATCAAATCTTGTATTAACTGCTGACGCATGACTTCAAATTGATCCGGATCTTGCCGAGCCATTTGTGCCCAACGTTCAAAGTCAAAATCAATATCTTTTTTCTCTTTACTCATATCCACAAGTTGATGTTTTTTTATTAATGATCATAATAGAAGTTTGGCCCAGTTTTGCTTACTGTTGTTAACAAAATACACGTTCGGACAATGCTTACAATAATTTTCCGCTAAAGCAATCAGCCTTAATTCTAATTCTCAATAGAAACTGCATTAATAATCCAATTCCACCCAGTAATAC
>CADEDJ010000026.1 GCA_902826055.1 uncultured Nitrosomonas sp.
CTGTTAATCCGCAGGTCCCAGGTTCGAGCCCTGGTCGGGGAGCCAACAATTTCGTAACTTGTTCAGATTCATTCGTTTTGCTCGCATTCATAACGTGACGGTGGAATGACGTCGTAGTTCTTGATGGATTCGAGTTAGGATTCTGCTAACGCCAGTCCTGTTGCAAATTTGTCATAGCGGTACACCCTATCCGCAGGCGAATTTTCGAAATGCTATCGATTGATTGCTATTCATCGCTCACCATTTTCAACAAATTGCGAATCAAGACAAGAGAGTGAATCAATTTCTAAGATGGAGCTGATTTTTCACTCTATCTACGAGTATATTTAAAAAATTTTTTATTGACTTGGCTGCAGGCCGCTCCACTGCAATATGTATCAAAAAAGCCAGCAGTATCATTCCGATGATAAGACTCCAGAATAAAATTTCTGGATCAGTGTGGGTATAAGTTAGGTTATAAATCATAAAACCCAGATTTTGATGCAATAAATAGAGTGGATAAGTAATTGCACCCAACCAAACCCAGTTTATGCGTCCGATCACGCCTGTTTTTCTGCCTGCGATCACACCCATGATCAAAAAAAATACACTCACGATAGTGGCAATGACAAAGGGACTCAAGTCATTCTGAATACGAATCTCGAATTCATGCATGTTGATTATCGACTGATACACGGCACAACCCCAAGCTGAGGCTGCTATCAAACAACGGCCCCAGCTTATGCCTCGATGCCAGATAAAGAAAAATGCCGCGCCGGCGATAAAATTGGCGGAATATCCATCCAGCAATAAGCGACCCAGCGGATACACCGGATAAATTAACAACGCAATCGTAGCTACCAGCCAGAATGAAAATAATAATTCGACCTGCTGAATTCTGCCCATTAACAGCACTATTGCCACCAATGCATAAAACTTGAGCTCAATAAACAAGGACCAATAAACATTATCGATCGATTCCACATTCAGAAACCCGCTTAGCATCGTCATGTTGACAAGGTATTGATTGAAAGTTGCCGAATATTCGGATGATCCGATTGCCAGAATGGCGCCAAATGTGATGGTGCAGCATATCCAGAAAGCCGGATAGAGTCGTACCACCCTGGATATAATGAAATGCCGTAAGCTTCCATTGGAAGCGGTCATTAAAATGACGAATCCGCTGATCATGAAAAATAGATCTACCCCTAAATAGCCATATTTGAATATGGAAGAAACGAGTGGATAGGGTGCGATCGTTTGAGAATTTATTGCAAAACCGACGAGTGAATAATGATGAAAAACAACCGCTAATGATGCAAGAAACCTCAAAAGATCTAACTCGTTAATCCTGCTATTTTTGTTGTCGAGTACGATCACATTATTTAACTCTTTGGAAATTGCGCTGAATGATCTCTTATAAAGCAACAACAGTCAAATCGAAAAATTCGAATTTTAATGTAGACGCTCTGGATTAAATAATTAATGCTGGATTTGATCTGATCTATGCCAGATGAAGTAGTGAATTCCGAAGCCATCTTTTTCAAGAGGCTACTTTGCATGGACATCCAGTCTTTGCGGTGCAAGACGATACCCCATAGCATTGATGATTGCATTAATACTTTCAAATTTCGGATTACCATTTTCCGATAATGCTTTTTGTATGCCGTTTCGTGTCATTCCGGTTTCCTGAGATAACGCTGTAACGCCTTTAACACCGGCGATCATATGTAATTGGGCGAGCAAGGCGGCAGTGCATCCATCTTTTGCATATTCCTCGAAAGCAATAATGAGGTACTCATCAATTTCGTCAGGGTGATTGCGGTAATACTCTTCTTCATTTTCATCTAATGTTTTATAAAATCGTTCTTTAGTCATTATTTTTATAATCCTTCCAATATCCCTTGGCGTTTTTGATATCTCGATTCAGGCTGTCTTTGTCACCGCCACATATAATTATTATCAAGTGTTGGCGAAATATTTACACCCCAAATATGTTACGCTACTTTTCATGCTTCAGATTATTGGCGATGTCTGAACGCATGAGGCAAGTAAGTCATTGAATTATTTAGTTTACGATTTATTCGACCATAATTAGATCAATCACTAGAACAACGGATTTTAATCGCTACACATTTGCAGTCAATTAAAGGAGGTCTCATGAATAAGCAATTCTGGATTACAGCGATATTGATGGCATTATCACTAGCATTGGGTCAAGCACATGCCAGTGATACACAAGTAAACAAAAATGAAGTGCCTAAAGCGGTACTCGAAGCTTTTGAAAAAGCTTACCCAAATGCTAAAGATGTAGAATTCGAGAAAGAAACGAGCAATGGCAAAAGCGTCTATGAAGTGGAATTTAAAGAAAATGATAGAGAACGCGAGGTTCTATTTGATGCCGATGGCGTAATTCTGCAAATAGAAGAAAGCCTAGATGTTAAATCGCTACCCGAACCGATAGCTAAGGCCATTTCCCAAGCATACCCGAACGCGACTATTGAGGACGCGGAAAAAATAACGAAACCTGATGGAACTATTATTGTTTATGAAGTAGAAATCAAAAATGATGGAAAAAAGCTTGAACTTGAGTTGGATACCAATGGAAAAATCTTAAAAGCTGAGCAGGATTAAGACCAGCTTCTCTATTGTAGGAGAAATTTGCTCTCTGCTACCTTGTTTGCATAAGACGATAGGACATTACGATTAAAAGAAACCAATAATGGCGTGCTACCCTAACTTCTTCCAAACACAACCTGTAATGTATATCCCCGTGGCAAGGCACGGGGAATTTTTAAGCTCAATTACCAGGTTTTGGGCAGTATTCTGCTAAACCGTAACACATTGTATTGTCACTATTTATTGAGGAATCTCATCTACTCGATAGTTAACAATATAGGATTGTAAGTTGGTTACAGGATTTCTACCGGGTAACGAGCAAGTGAGTGCATAACTACCCCAATTACTCGTATTGATCGGCCCCATACTCAAAGTACAAGTATTGTCACTTCCATTGGATGGACATATTGCTGTGTCCGAATCAAATTTTACCCCATCTATAGCGTGAGAGCTGAATTCACAACGCACATCACTCGTCGAATGCCGGTTGCGCAAAAGAACCGAAACAGCAAGAACACGATTATTGCCACCTGCCGCCTCATCCCGCACCACTGGGCAATATACGCTCATAGCGCTAGAGCCAGAATTAGAAAATGCTGTACTAACACCACTGACAGATCGCCGATAAGTGGCGCTATCGCTGGATGGGAGGCAATTTACACCAGCATATCCCTTCCAATCATGGCCAACAGCATCAGCATATGCCGTAGCGTAAGTACCGACAATTTTTATAGTACTGATAATAGCGATGCAAATAGACCTAACGAATTTTATGAATGGAAAATTCAATTCCCTGGATAATTTAATTATGAAGTGATTTTTCTCACAGAAAAGATCTTCAAAACCTATTATTTTTTATCACTATATTTGGAGCTCCCCGTGTTACTTGATTGGAGGAACTCGAATGTTGCGCTTATTTTTATATTAGGAGCTGTTTATTCAGAAGTTAAGTATGTAGAGCAATCATAATTGCTGCATGCAAAATGATGGTTAACACTCTCAATCATAAAATGCAATGAAACGAGAGGCGGTCGTGGAGATTCGCCCACTTGCTCTGCTCCAATCAGGGATAGTGATCAGGCTTACTTTTTGTCTGCTAACTAAATATTTTTTTACGCGCAACAGAACACCATCCTATTCTTCTTTGTAAAAGGAGTAATTTAAATGGCACGTGTTTTCCAACCAAACTCATTGTCTTCAATCATACAACTGAGTCAATTTCTTGATACTCTTCCCTCGATCGAGAAAGCTGGACTCAAGATATTTGGATACCCAGAATTTGCATTCACAGTAGATACTTTGAAGCCCGATCAACAGAAAGCTTTAGACGATTTTGCTGCAAGAATTGTAGCCAGCCAAGTGACGACTCAGCCTATTCGAGCAGTGACAATATTCGGACATGCAGACGTTGCTTTGCGAGAAAGTCAAGCTAATCGTGCCAGAACAGAAAACGAAGTCAGTTCTGACCGAGCCGAAGCCGCAAAGGAGGCGCTCAAAGATGCAATTAGAAGGCGAGGCGGCGATAAAGTCTTAACGAAGATTCACATACGAGCGAAAGGCGTTGGCAGCGCGTTCAGGGAAGTCATTCCGGCGCGTACTGAGGAAGAGATGAAACGCAATAGGCGCGTGGAGTTTTTCGTTACTGAAGTAATTCTACCGCCAGCCATGCCAAGAGTCCCAGATAAGCCATCTACTCCACAAATCGGTACGCAGTGGACCGCACAGATCTTGTCTGGAAGTGTTGCCAGCGAAGGCCTTACGCTCATTTCTACTGTAAATGTAAACCTTGAAATTGAAATTGTCGACGTAACTAGAAGTCAGAAAGCGACTTTTTTCGTTATTGCCATTGGACAAGGTTTACCGGGAGCATCACTGGGACTACTGGGAGCCAGTCTAACACCAACCGCAGTCCTTACGAAAGGAAATCCAGTGCCATTCACAACATCCATGATGGCAGATTTGAAAGACTTCGGAGGGCGGATTGCGATCTTAATTGATCCAGGGGCTGCAGCATCAACACTTTCGTCAGATTCGTTCTATCGAATAAGCTTTGAAGGAATGGAAAAAAGCTTGTTTATTTTCACGAAACCATCCGCGGTTGCATTACCAGCGGGAACTCGTTTCGATACCTCCCCCCAGTTTGGCCTGGGTGCCGTTGTTCATGGGCCTCTCATCCTGCGTAATGGACCTTCGCCGCTATAAAGGTGAGAAGTCTTATAAATTTGCTTCTCGAGAAATTGGCGTTTTTGTTAGAAAAAGGATTGGGGCGCGCTGAGCGTCACTGACTGCAGCTTTCGATCCCCTGCGGGCTTGAATAACTATCTGGAAATTGATCATACGAAATCACCTAAAGCAATTAACAAATGAGTAAATTCATTGCAGGATGTGTTGGCGTTGATGGTTAGATCTTCGATTACTTTATTACAAAAAATCGAATAACCTAAACCAGGTTTGGTTAATCATTTGTAGCAACACTTTGTCTTGCAGCATAAACATATCCTGCAATCGCCCCCAGGATAACACCCACTGGGGCTGCAATAAAAATTCCAATCATCGGTCCTTGGCTGGTATCTTTGGCAAAAAACATTGGCCCAAGAAAACCTGCGGTAAAACATAGCCCACCAAGAATTAAACTGCTGCCGGTGACCGCAATAAGAATGTTGGTTTTCTTGCCGGAGACCAGTTGCCAGGTAAACCAAAATGCGAGTATTCCGCACCCTAATGAAAGAGCTGTACTGAGCCATGTCGAGAAATGAGTTGTAATTGTTAACATGGTGTAGATAAAAAATAATACGGTTAGAAACATCAACACAGATATAATGGGTTTTAGTATGTGAATCATTATGAAATACTTTTCTCTAAGATCAAAAGCGCAGCATTGTAAACTATCTCGCACGATAAAAACGCGAACGAATATCAATCTGTTAGCGCATTAAATTTTATTCAAAATGAAACCGGGCAATCTACAGCGGCGCAAATTTTTGCAATATAGTTTCATGGGATTGGCTGCTTTTTTCGGTAACACCTTAATACCATCTTCGCTTAACGCGTCTTCCTTGTTACTATCCTTGACTGGGGGCAAATTACTTCCTCCGGATCAAAATGGCATATGTTTGCCTGCAGGCTTTACTTCTCGGATTGTGGCGCGTTCTGGCCAAAAAATTTCAAACTATATCTGGCATGCTGCACCTGATGGTGGAGCCACTTTTGCTACTTCTGATGATGGCTGGATTTACGTTTCCAATAGTGAATTGAACGACGGAGCAGGCGGTGTAGGTGCGTTACGCTTTAACGCACAGGGGGAAATTATCGATGCTTATTCCATTTTGACTCAGACCAGTCGTAATTGTGCAGGCGGACATACGCCGTGGCAAACATGGTTATCATGCGAAGAGATTGAGCAAGGTCGAGTTTGGGAATGCGATCCGTGGGGTCAAAAAGCTGCGCAAGTGAGGAATATGCTTGGTGTTTTCAAGCATGAAGCCGTAGCAGTTGATATTCACAAAAAGCAACTCTATCTGACCGAAGACGAGCCTGATGGCTGTTTATATCGCTACACTGCATATTCATTAAATACCTTAGGCAATCCTGAATTAAATGACGGTGTACTGGAAAGCGCCGAAGTTATTGACCGCGCTACCGGGAAAGTACGCTGGCACCGCCTGCCAGATCCGGTAGCAAGCAATGTTGCAACGCGCAAACAGATACGGAAAGCCACTACATTCAAGGGTGGCGAAGGTATTTGGTACCAGCAAGGCATGATCTATTTTGCAACCAAAGGCGACAATCGTATATGGGCATATAATGTGCAGGAAAGCCGCCTAAGTATTATCTACGATGCGGCGTCTTATCGCTCGCCCACCCTTACCGGTGTCGATAATATTACTGGCAATGTTGCAGGAGAATTATTGGTTGCCGAGGATGGCGGTGATATGCAAATTGTTGTACTGAACCACAATAAAGTCATACCGTTGTTGCAAGTAATGGGACATGATCAATCAGAAATTGCCGGCCCTGCTTTCAGTCCCGATGGCTCACGGTTGTACTTCAGTTCACAACGAGGTACAACAGGGCGAATGGAGGATGGCGTCACGTTTGAAATTACCGGGCCATTTTAATAAAAAATTTCCAATATTTATCGCCAGCACTTGATAAATCCATATCATAAAACCACTTCACCTAAGGAAACTCTGAATAACCCGCAATGTCATTGCGAACAAAGCGAGGAATCTTTTGCAATCAATATCATAGATTTCTCACTATGCTCGAAATGACAGTTATTCAGAGTTTTCCTAAGAATCATCGCAATTTACATAGGCGAACAGTACTTCACTATTTGGTGTAAAGCAGCAATAATATTAACGATGTGGCTATGACAATGCCACAAACAGAGGGGAATTGATTTTGGAATTCAAGGATTATTACCAAACACTCGGTGTTTCTCGCGACGCAACGGCTGACGAAATCAAAAAAGCATTTCGCCGCCTGGCACGCAAGTATCATCCCGATGTTTCCAAGGAAGCGGATGCCGAGCAAAAAATGAAAGAAGTAAATGAAGCCTATACCGTGCTTTCTGATACCGAAAAACGCGCCGCTTATGATCAGTTAGGCCAAGGAGGCGGATTCCAAGCAGGTGGTGATTACCGGCCTCCACCCGGCTGGGATGCGGGTTTTGAATTTAGCGGACGTGGATTCAATGGCGCACAGGCTGGCGATTTCAGCGACTTTTTTGCTGAGTTATTCGGTAAGCATATGGGTGGTGCGCGGCAAACTCACCATCGCATGCGAGGCGAAGATCACCATGCCAAGATCCTGCTCGACCTCGAAGATAGCTATCACGGTGCCACACGTAGTTTGACGCTACGCATGCCGAAACTGGATAGTCAAGGGCACACCGTGCTAACCGAACATACGTTGAATGTGCGCATTCCCAAAGGCGTATATGCCGGTCAAGTGATCCGGCTTGCCGGTCAAGGCGGCCCGGGCCACGCCGGAGAAGCTTCCGGAGATTTGTTTCTGGAAGTACACTTCAAACCGCATAGCCGTTATCGGATCGAAAATAAAGATATCTATGCCGCGTTGCCGGTTACCCCTTGGGAAGCTGCACTGGGTGCAACCGTTAAAGCTCCGCTACCGGATGGCATCGTGGAGGTGCGGGTGCCGGAAAATTCACAATCCGGGCGCAAATTGCGCTTGAAAGGGCGAGGCATTCCCGCTAAAACGCCAGGCGATTTGTATCTGGTGCTGGAGGTGGTATTGCCATCCGCTGCGACAGAAAAAGCACGGGAACTATACCAAACCATGGCAGGAGAACTTGCGTTTAATCCGCGCCAACATCTGGGAGTGTAAATTATGCCGCACGAAATTGATGCCGTTTTGCTTGAAGATACTACGTTCAGCCTTGATGAACTGACCAGAAGCTGCCAGGTCACCCGGGAATGGGTAATCGAGCGTGTTCAATGGGGGTTATTGCTCAACGAAGATTTAGCCCATGCTGATCCTGATTCGTGGTTATTCAATAGCCGCAGCTTTATGCGTGTAAAAAGAATCGTAGCCGTAGAAAGAGATTTTGAGTGCAATGCGGAATTGGCCGGTTTAGTCGCTGATATGATTGAAGAAATTGAACATCTCCGCGCGCACCTGAAAACCGCCAGATTACAGCAGGATTAAATCCGTTATTACCAAAGTATTTATTAAGAGAAAAATACACCATGCCTGTACATATTGTATGTCCTCATTGCCATGCAACCAACCGGGTACCGGCAGACCGCCTGAATGCCTCACCCAAGTGCGGCGCCTGTCATCAAGCATTATTTCTTGCTCAACCGATTGAACTCAACGACGCATATTTTAATCGCCATATTGCTAACAGCGATATTCCCTTAATGGTTGATTTCTGGGCGCCCTGGTGCGGCCCGTGCCGCATGATGGCGCCGGCTTTTGCCAAGGCAGCCGCCACCTTGGAGCCAAAAATACGGCTGGCCAAGGTCAATACGGAGGAACAACAAGGATTGGCCGCTCGTTACGCTATTCGCAGTATTCCGACGCTGATAATGTTTAAGAATGGGCGTGAAATTACCCGCCAATCCGGTGCCATGAGTGAGCAGGATCTGGTGCGATGGGCGCAAGCAAACAGTCAATAAAAATAAAATGAAGAAGGAACCCACGTATGCCTAATCACGGCTTTCTATCCCGGCTGATCTGGATTTCACTGGCGGTTATATTGTTGATGCTGTTTTTTCACAGCTTCCTTTATCACTATTTTCCCGATTTCTTGCATTCGAATTATTTCAGTAGCGGGGATAAGCAGGAGAATGCCGAACCTCGAGTGGTACAAGCACGCGGCAACCTTGCGGAAGATGAAAAAAGCACTATTGCGTTATTTGAAAATTCGCGCGATTCCGTCGTATTCATCACTACACGCCAACGCGTGATGGATGCTTGGACGCGCAATATTTTTTCGGTGCCCAGCGGCAACGGTTCCGGTTTTATCTGGGACGGTCACGGCCATATCATCACCAACTTCCATGTCATTAAAGGTGCCAGCGAAGCAACCGTGCGTCTAGCCGATGGACGCGATTATAGGGCTTCTTTAGTCGGCGCCAGTCCTGTACATGATATTGCCGTGCTGAGAATCGGAGTAGGCTTCCAGCGCCCTGCCCCTGTGCCATTGGGTAGCAGCCACGATTTGAAAGTCGGGCAAAAGGTTTTTGCCATTGGCAATCCATTTGGTCTGGATTGGACACTAACTACCGGTATTATTTCAGCACTGGATCGATCACTTCCGGGCGGCGATGGACGCACCATCGATAATTTGATTCAAACCGACGCCGCCATCAATCCGGGCAATTCCGGTGGACCGCTGCTGGATTCCGCCGGCCGGCTGATCGGTATCAATACCGCGATTTACAGTCCCAGCGGCGCCAGTGCCGGGATTGGTTTTGCAGTACCGGTTGATACCGTTAATCGCGTAGTGCCGCAAATTATCAGTCGCGGCAAATATATTCGTCCGGCGCTGGGCATTACGGTGGATAACAAACTAAACGCACGCCTGACCGAGCACCTGAAAGTTAGCGGCGTCGTGGTACTTAGCATCAGCCCAGGATCCGCGGCAGACTCTGCCGGTCTCAAAGGCGCAACATTAACGCCCGAAGGCAACATCATTGCCAACGACATCATCATTGCCATTGAGAATAAACCCATAGACTCGGTGGACAAGCTCCTTGCGCGCATTGATGGGTACAAGATTGGCGATACCATTTCGATCACCGTGTTGCGGCAAGGTGAAACAATTGAAGTACCGATCACTTTGCAACCGGGCGAGTAGCGCGGATCCAAAAGAAATAAATTCACCCATCCCATCAACCTGTTGTTTTCCTGATTTGTTCAAACACGTGACTCAATTATGAACGTCTGCACAAAAAGTATTATCGTTGCGATGGGATTGCTCGGAAGCTTGTGGATATCCATCAGCCACGCGCAAGAAATCAACAGCCTGCTGGGAAATAACAGCAATGAATCGGCGACAGCAGTGCCAAAGAAAACAATTTCAGTGGAACACACCAAGCAAAATGACAAGAAAATTGAAGAGCGCTTGAACAAAATCTATTCTGAATTAGATGAATTAACCGGCATTAAAGCCTCTGTCAGCAATGGCATTATCACGTTAAGCGGTGAAGCGGAATCAACAACAGCGGAAAATAAAGCCGTGCAAATGGCTAATCAGATAGAAAATATTGTTGAAATAGAAAATAAGATCGTCATCACTCACAACTTAACTAAACGTCTACAAAAAACTTCCGACAAACTTGTCGATATTGTTGGGGAATTTATAGCCAACTTGCCGACTTACCTGCTTGCGCTATTCATTTTTATCATTTTCTGGTTGACCGGTAGCTGGTTGTCAAAACGCAAGACACTGTTTCAACGAATCGCCACCAATTATTTTATTGCCGATCTGCTCAGCTTATTGCTGTACATAATTTTTGTCACCATCGGATTAATTTTGTCGCTCAGCTTGCTGGATGCGACGGCCCTAATGGGTACGATACTGGGTGCGGCGGGTATCTTTAGCTTGGCAATCGGTTTTGCCGTCCGTGACACGGTAGAAAATTTCATTGCCAGTATTTTACTGAGCATAAGAAATCCATTTGAAATGAATGACCTGGTTGATATAGAAGGAATAGAAGGCCGTGTGATTCGTTTGACCACCCGGGCCACTATCTTGATTTCACTCGATGGCAATCACATTCGAATTCCTAACTCAACCGTCTTTAAAGCAGTCATTATCAATTACAGTCACCAGCCGGAGCGGCGCTTTCAATTTGAATTGGGAATTGCCAACGACGAGGATCTATCAAAAGTCCAAGCGCTGATAGTCAAAACTTTGAGCAAAATCCCAGGTGTACTCAATAAACCCAAACCTCAAGCGTTGATTGACCGCATGAACGATTCCAGCGTGATTATCCGCGTGTCAAGCTGGGTTGATCAGGAAGAACACGATTTTCACCGTGTGCGCAGCGAATCGATTAAAGCTGTCAGACAAGCAATTGATGAAGCAAACATCGCCATGCCAAATCCTAGCTATGAAGTTGTTGTATCCAGAAAGCCCAAACAAGTAAAAATTACAGAACCCGATGAAAAAACAGATACCGGCATGTTGGTCGAAAAAATTAATGATACCAGTGTAAGTGAAGAAGATATCCACTTACTCAGCGACGAAAACATTGAGACTAATGGTGAAAATTTGCTGAATCCGGATGGTAAAAGCGAAATTTAATGCTATCAATTTATTTATCGAGCGTCTTTTCTGGCTCGGGCACGTCATTTTTAGTAACATTTTGATTGCGCGCTTTAGCTTGTGCCCACATTAAGTCTTCCGTATCAGGCTGTAATCCGCTGTCTTCACCATTCCTGTTTGTCTCAATCACGAGCTCGGTCAGAAGTGCAAAATGATCAGAGCCAAATTTTTCCAATCTATTGATTTTATGGAGTGTAAAGTGATGGCTATGAAAAATGTGATCTAAAGGCCAGCGTAGAAACCAATAATCCGCATGAAAAGTGTTAAACATTCCCCGCCCAATTCTGGGGTCGAGTAATCCGCTAATCTTTCTAAACAATCGGGTAGTTTCAGACCACGCCACATCATTCAAGTCGCCCGTGACAATAATCGGAATTTTTGCATCGGCAACGCTTTTCGCCACGATAATCAATTCAGCATCACGTTCGGATGATTTAAGGTTTTCCGTTGGACTGGGTGGTGCCGGATGTAAAAAATGAACGCGGACCTGATGGCCGGATGGCATTAATATCAGGGCATGTATGGACGGACGATCATCTTCCACCAAAAATTCGATCTGGCTATTCATTAGCGGGAATTTGGAATATACGTGCATCCCATAAAGATTATCCAAAGGACATTTGACCGTATAAGGATAATCATCTTCCAAGATGTCCAATTGTGATTGCCACCATACATCCGATTCTAATGTAACCAAGATATCCGGATCATTTTGATGCACTTGCTCGATCAAATCCTGAGAATTTTTGTTGGAGGTTAATACGTTAGCGATAATAATTTTAATTCGCCGCAAAGGATCTGCATTACAACTGGCTTTCACTTCTTTCGAAAACACCACGGTATATGGAATTATCCACCATGCTTGATACATCATACAAAACAAGCCGATCATCACCAGCAGCCATGCGGAAATAGTTGAAAAATCGAGCAGGAAAATTTCGGTTACGACAATAACAGTGATTACGATGAAAATTTGTAATCGTGGAAAATCAAGGCCTCTGATCCACCATACTGTGGATCGTTGTATAGGCAGTAAAGTGAAAACAAGAAAAATTAATGTTAATAAAAGAAAAACGAAAAACATGTCAGAAATCCGCGGTTAGCGGTTAAATATGCTATTTTCGAGCACGATAGTCAAATGATCCAGCGCGATGCCACTCAATAACAATGATCATTTGTTAAATAGTGATATTTTACACTTATGGCCAGACAAAGCGATTTTGTGTCAGTTTTATCGAATGCGAGCTTAAAAATAAATGCAACTACTTGAAAGCTGGCTGCTTAAGATTTTCAAGCAATTACCCATTGAATTTAAGCTAGCATTTGGTGCTTTTCCCGGTACCATTGAAAATGCGCCTGACAAGATCGGAGGTCGAAATACCTGGGGTATAGCTAAGTTCATGGATCATGGCTGCTGGCAAGGTGCTGCACAGTTTATATTTTTCCAAGCGCTCCTGTTCAGATGCGCAGGCAAAAGTATAAATATCAAAACCATATTGTTGCATGTATGCCGGAGTAACGGCTGCCGGTGTCTCCGTCAGCACGGCATCGACATATTTGCACGCGGCCACGACTGCCGCGCGTTCGGCTTGTTTCATCACCGGCAATTTTCCCTTATTTTCCACCACGCGTTCATCAGAAACCACGCACACGCTCAAATGCGTGCCCAACGCTTTTGCCGCACGTAAAAAATTCACATGCCCTTCATGAAACAAATCCGCCACCATGCGTGTATACACACGCTTCTGCACTTGATTTTTCGGCCAGATAGGCAGTTCTCGTTTTAAACGGGTCAATGCATGTTCGAGCCACTGACGGCAGCGCAACATGAGTATATCGTCAGGGTCTTTTAGAATGACTTGGTAAGCATAACACCAAGCTTTTGCCAAATCACCCAATAGCCAATGCTGTGCCAGACGATGATAAGCATAGCAGCGCACCAGCAGCGTGAAGCTTTCCAGGTTCTGCGCAGATACCACGGTGTCCCAATTGGAATTGGGTGTGCGCCAATCACCATAAAATGCCCGCAGAATAATATCGGGCTGTTGAGGAAACCAAACGGCACCATATTCGGTATCACGCTGCACCAATTCAAAATGCGGAAACTCCGACACACGTTGATAATCGGCGGGGTAATCTGGTAGTGAAAAACCGCCGACTAATTGCTGCCCTCTCGGTTGCAAGCCACATACATCCAAGGTTATGCCCAATTGCGGATGCACATAATCACGATAATTGGCATAGTCGATACGCATGGTTTGTCTTACCCATCCGGCACTTTCTAGCGTTGTACAACATGCCTGCCAAGAATCCATCCATACGGCAATATCCAGGTCTTTATCGAAATCCAAAAGTTTACCGTCACGAACCAATCCTAATAATGTACCTGCATATGGAAATGCTTTAATGCCATTGTTAGCTAAGTGCGCACAAGTTTTCCATAAGAGTTTTTCCGCTTCTCCCGACGCAAAAACATTTTCATTTGTTGATGTTAGCTTGTCTTTTTTTCGATGAGGAGGGATTTTTCCTGTTTTTACCAACGCTATTAGGTGTTCCAGAGCACGCGATAAGTACGTTTGCGCAGTTGTCAAATCCAGCAAAATGAAATACGCTGTCCCCAAAACATGCGCCCAATGTGCTTTATGAAAATCGCTTTGCACATGCCCATAAATCTGTTCCGCATAGGCCGGAACGGCAGCAGCTCGATTGGTGCGCATCGCCAGTGAACACCATAACCTGGCGACATCCTGTGACAACGGATATTGCTCTCGTAGCGGCTTTAGTATCTCATCGGCATCGTTATATTTACCCGAAGCCAGCAAATCTTTCGCCTGCATCAATAATTCATCAATTTTTTGAATCATGGCCTATTACTTATTAACTTACCAGTAAATAACGTGTACTGGTTAATGTATGGACAAAGATTGCATTTTAGCTATTATCCAATATAATGGGAATAATTCTCATTAGTGTTATTTTTTAAATGGGATGCCAATAAACAATTCACTCAGCAGGAGGTAACAATATGACAGTATCCAGAGACCCCCGCCCCAATCTAGGATCGGGAACAATTAAATTTATTGATGGCTTTGAATTTGGAGGCATTGGATCCGCGGGGTTCAATGAAAACGACTTACTCATTATCGGTGATGAGTTAGACAATATCGATCTGATTGGTGGAGCCGGCAATGATGAAATTCGAGGTGGTGCTGGAAATGACGTTTTGCAAGGTGGAGCTGGTAACGGAATTTTAAGCGGTGATGACGGCAACGATGATCTAGATGGACAGGAAGGTACCGAGAAATTGTTCGGTGGTAATGGTGATGATATTCTTCGAGCAGGTGGCAGCCAGCCTGTAATCATTGAAATCGATGCGAATGGTAACAGAACAAGAAAACAAGGTGATTTTGATAGACTCTCAGGCGGTGAAGGTAATGACACTTTTGGTTTTTATGGTTTCGGAAGCTTTGAGATAACTGATTTTACCGTAGGTCAAGATCGTTTATTCTTTGACTCAGAAATTCTTGGCATCACTCAACTTTCAGAATTGACTTCCTATATCACTGATTATACGGATAATGGTGATAACGGCTTTAGTGTTGAATTCGTGGGTGGCGCTGCAGTTATTGCGCTGACAAACGTCAATCTTAACTCAATTACGCCAGATATGATTGTCTTCACCTTCTAAGCGAAAATCTCGTAAAAAACTTTTCTCACAGTTAAACGGCTTTCAGCTTCAATTGAAAGCCGTTTTGCACTGAATGTTTTATAACCTGTTGTTAATAAATTTTTCAGAATAGATTTCTTGCATTACAACGAAGCGAGGAAAGCCACAAGATCTGCTTTCTCTTGTGCACTTAATCCCATTCCAAAACGGTTATTGTAAAAATTCACCACAGCCGGCAAATCTCTTGCGGAACCGTCGTGAAAATAAGGCGGCCGTGATGCAAGAGCACGCAAAACAGGACCTTTAAAGCGGCCAATGTCTTGCCATTTTCCAGTAATCAACGCACGCCCTGGGTCTGTTGTCTGGATGGTTTCTCCCGTTGCTTTATTTCGCAAGGTATACAGCGGCATGTCAGGTGTGCGGCGTGACGCATCAGAAATGCCAATATCGAGTGGCATCGGTATTGAGTGATTGCCTGAATTGGGCGTGTTATGGCAAGTAGTGCACGTACCGGGTAGCGTATTGACACCCAAATCGTCATTAATGCCTTTTACCCCGCTGATTTTAATCGGTTTGGTATTAAACAAAACTTCGCCACGTGCTATAGCAGAACGGGCTTTTCTACGGCTATTACTTAAGCGGCCGGAATTACCACTCCAAGCATCATAAAGTGACATAACATTCGGATTAAATGGTGCGCGAGTACGATAATCCCCGGCAAGCGTATCATTAATACCAAAATAATAGGTTTGAGTGATGAGACTCTTTGGTCCTCCGCGCGCACCATCGCTTGATAACCTACCGGCATGGTTGTCATACACTTGTGCCGTAAGTAATCCCATTTCAAATGCAACGATTTCTTCCCGTTCTGCTTGAGTCAAATCAGCTAATGCCTCCGCGTGGCCCAAAGTGGCATGATTGGCTTGTGTAGCTAGATCAAATGAAACCGGCGAAAAGCAAGTAGCCGTTCCATAAATACAATTACTGGAATTTGAATCAAGCGTCGTTTCGCGCCCCTCCCACATCACCGCACTGATAAATTTCAAATTGGTTGTCGGCATGGGGCGGCGGAACAAGGATAATTCTGTTGCACTTGCAAAGCCATATGGATCGTCCGCTGCATCCAATTCAAATTCTGCGTCCGCTGGAATACCGATTCCAACGCGAATATTGGCTTTATTCAGTAGCATACTGTAGGCTTGGCGCCGTTTCTGTACCGTCGATATATCTGCCAGCGGAGAATTGGCGCCGTCGACCAAACGAAATAAGGGATCCAATCCTTTTGTTTTTTCAAAACGATCCCTGACGCCTTCAGGAGTAATCGTCCATCCTTCTGTTGGTACATGGCAAGTCGCGCAAGTGCGGCCATTGGTTCCCAATTGTTTAAAAAATGCATTGCCAAAATCAATAAACCCCGCTGTACTATAGGTCTTATCTGTGCCGTGCAGATTAAACCCAATGAGACTCAATGGACGATTGGAATTGATTCTTGCACTTTCAGCAGTCTCAATTACATCTTGAGCTGCAAGTGCGTCGGTTACACGACTAATTAGTAATAACATCACAATAAACAACATTAGCAAATTCTTGATAATCATTTTTTCCCTCTTTCTATCCGAATAAGATTCTTTCTAATTTCAAGTGCCATTGAAAGTAATTGAAACCGATCGTAATATTTCAATCACACTTTATATATTTAGTAATTATATTACGTGTAACTGTTAAGGGAATGTGGCAAATTGTCGCAGTGGAACCTCCTCTGGCAAAAATGCTTTGGAAGGAGTTATAAACGCAATTGCCCGCCGCAGAGAAAATCTGGGGCGGGCAATAGAGTGGGTTTTTTACATAAGGAATACTAAACCAGCTCATTCTCATAGGCTGAAATAACTTCAGTAATAACCGCACGCGCTGCTAGCGCTTTTGAACCATCTTCTATCCGAACAGCTTCTTTTAGATTACGCAATGCATTTTCCAGTTTTACGCGTTGTAGCACACCTATGCGTAATTCCAAATCAGGCAGGAAAATTGCAGCGTTTAAGGAAGCTCTTTCAGAAGCCAGCAAGGCTTGATTATTGTCAGCGCCAAAATTTGCTTCAATCTGACTGATATTCCTGTTCAATTGACCAATAATGCCTTTGCTGATATCGCTTACGATTTCATTTGCCACAACATTAGCCATATCGCCGGTTAATTGTGCTTGGATGCGATTGTGTCCGGTTGGATTGTCCTGCGCGATAAACACATCGATGATGCGATAAAACACCTCGCCTTCAACTTGCTTTTCTCGGGCTTCCGCGACATCAGCGTTCCTGTCGAGGATGATGCCTTCCACTTCGCGCAATACGCCAATCAAGAAGGTTCTTACTAAAGGATAAAGAATATTTTCACGTGCCAACGCTACATTGAGGCGGTCATTATCACTGTTGGTTTTAGTTAAGGCTTCTTTACCTTGTACAAAAGCTTGTGTAATTTGGTAGTCGAGATCCGGGTTTGTGCCGGTTTCCAAGGTTTGCTTATCGTCTGTTAACACTTTATTGTCTCGGGATGCTGTCCCGATGATTGCTAAAAATGCCGAATAAGCTCTGTCCCATTCCAGCGTTAATTGATCCGCTGAAAGTGTATCAAAATTCTCAATCACTAAGTTTGTGCGATCATAAACAGCCATTGCAAAAACTCGTTGCAGCGATTTATCAATAACTTGAGCGGCTAAAGGCACTTCATCTTGATTTCTAATTGCGTCGATCGCTGCTAAGACATCTTGATCAATCGACAATCCATAAATTTGATCAACGATTTGCGTTAATTGCTGCAGTTCGCCATCATAGGCGGCAAGAATCGCATCCGCATCGACTTGATCTTGCCCTCTTAGCTCACCAATCGTCTGAAAACTGGATACTGCATTATCAACAAAAGCGGTATCGGTAGTAATTTCATACTGTGCTTGCTTCAATTGGCCTTCATAATTGGTCAAAATAGCCAGAGCCGCTTCACGTGCCTGTTCAGATTTGGAAACATCGATTTCGCTGCTAGCGGTAAGCAGATTCTCAAGTGCACTTTCCAAGTTGGTGCGCTCTCCTGCTCCAAGTCTCAATTCCAAATCGGGCAGAATAATTTGCGCAAAATATTTGGCTCCAGCCGCTTCAGCCATTGCATGAGCGCGATCGCCTTCCCCAACAGCCGATTCTTGCCCGTTCATTTCAGCTTTAACACGTCCAATCAGACCCTTACTCAATTCACTGACCATTTCGTCAACTTTAATATTCGCTAAATCACCGACCAAGCGTGCTTTAATGTATAAATTACCTGCGGGGTTATCGCGAGAAATTAACGGCTCAATGATTCGATAAAAAATTTCACCTTCTTTTTGAGCGATACGCGCTTCTTCAAGATCCGCATTTCTATTATTAATTACGCCAGCCAATTCCCTTAATACGCCGATGTAATACGCGCGAGCTAACGACATTCTTATTGTATAGCGCTCAACCTGAACAACACTGAAATCTTCAGCGGCATTATCTTTATTAAGTGCGCTTCTGACGCGTGCGAAAGATTCAGTTACCTGAGTATCCAGTCCTGGATTAGTGCCTGCTTCTAAGCTTTGCTTATCTGCACTTAATACTTGATTTTCTCTGGCCACGGTTCCGGAAATGGCTTGAAAAGCCGCTTCGGATTCATCCAACATTTGAACTAAAGTGGTTGATGACGCTGTTTCAAATTCATCGCGTATCGCGGAAATCCGATTCCAAATACTCTGATAGAAAACCCGCTGCAAGGTTTTATCGACGACTTGCGCTGCTAATGCTGGCTCAACGTCGTTGATAATATCGTTGATGGCTACTTGAGCATCATTATGAAGCTCTAGATTATTAGTTCCATCAATTTCCTGCGTTAAGGTCTGCAAAGCCCCGGTATAAGCTGCTGCAACCGCTTCTCCATTTATTGGAAACTCTCTGCGTAAAGTTCCAATCGTTTGAAAGGCATTAACGGCTGCCTGAATTGTTTGTACATTCGCTGCGGCTAAAACACTCATGCTGCTTAAGCTCAACAAGATAATGATTAAGCCCATATTCAATAACTTATTCATTGAAGTCATGAGCCTATTATTTAACAATGACATTCTAAATAACTCCTTTCTTTCATAATTAATTACCAGAATAATAATTATAGTGATAATTATTATTATTTACAAAAATTATTAAACCTAAATTTCTGTAGAAAAATTAAAAACCAGCGATCAGCGAAGCCCTAACCGCGATCGGTGAGCCGGGTGTAATATTAAAATCGTTATGTGCGGCCGCAAAATATTTGGTATCTAATAAATTTTCAATATTTATTTGACCGCGAAAGTGCTTTGAAAATTGGGCAAACAAGGCTGCATCAACGCGAGTAAAGTCAGGTAAACTGACTCTATTAGTCAGCGAAGCAAACATACTGTCCCGATGAATTACACCAAATGCCGCACCAATGCGGGGTGTGAAATCATAACGGCTCCACATTGAAAATGTATGTCGCGGCAATTCAGCCACTGTGGCACCTTTTCTGGCAACACCAAAGATATCGCTGGTAATTTCCCCATGTTGAAAAGCATATCCTCCCATTACACTCCAATTTGAAGAAAGCTGACCGGTAAGCGTCACTTCGACGCCTTCTGTTCTTTGTCCTTTGGTCAGGAAAGTTTGCCCACCAATGATAGAATTGATGACATTAGTGCGATCCAATTGATAGACCGCTCCTGTTAATGATAAATCAGGGCGTATATCCCATTTGACTCCAGCTTCTAATGTTGTAAATTTCTCGGGTTTCAGTGTTTCTACTGTGACATTTAATGACGTTAATTGATCGCCAGCACGAGGAACAAAAGCCCTACTATAACTGGCATAAAAAGAAACCGGTTCAAAAGGCTTATAAATTATGCCAAAGCGAGGTGCAATCAAGTCGTCGTTAGTTTTTAAATGATCTCTTGGACCATTCTTTTGACGGAAATCAACTTCGAATAAATCATAGCGAACACCTACGATCGCTTGTAGCTGCGGTATTATTTCAATCTGATTTTGGATGTAAAGTGACGTTACATTGACTACACTGCGGTTTAAAGCATCGATATCGCCCCCTACGTCCCTGTTTCTAAAGGTAATAGGTATATTTGTAATCGAATTGCCCAGAGAAACAGGCACACTGGTTGTTGCCAGATTATTATTGAATAAACCGGTTTCCCGTCTGTTATGGGTTTCCTGACGACCAACCTCGATACCCGCCAGTAATGTATGTGCAATGAATCCTGTGTTTACAGAATAAATCAAATTTGTTTGATTAAAAACATTCTCGCGATCGGTGGTATTGTTATAAGCCCCGAGTGTTAATTGCCCTGAAGAAAGATTAAGCCCGCTATTGGCAAACACATTCTGATAGAACTTATCATACAAGGCATAATTTGTGCGATTCTGTAAGGTAACTCCGGAATCAAACTTATGTTCAATCAAAGAGTTAAACGATAACACATCGATATTTGCGTTACTGCGTTTGGGATCACCAAAAAATTGTGAGCGATTAACATTCACAGGTCCTGTTATTTCACCAGTACGACCTAGCACTGAGGTAATACCTCTATCGGCTGTACGATCGTCATGAAATCGTTCCATATTTGCAACGACTTTAGTTCGTGGAGTGGGTTTGATGGTCACTGTGGGAGAAATTCCGAGCCGCTCCATACTGACACCATCACGAAAGCTTCCAGCATCTTCATATAAAGCATTCAAGCGAACAGCGGCAACGTCATTGATGACGTAGCCCGCATCAGCCGTCATGCGTTTCTGATTAAATGATCCACCTTGAAAAATAAACTCGTTCACCGGATTCCAGTTGGCTTCTTTGGTAACTCGATTCACTACACCGCCCGAACCTCCCCGGCCAAAAATCATTCCATTAGCGCCTTTCAAAACTTCAACACGTTCTATGTTGTATAGATCGCGGTAATACTCGACATCATCACGGATACCATCAGTAAAGAAATCACCAGTTGAACGGTTGCCACGAAACACTAATGCATCGCGGTTACCTTCACCTTGCGAAACGCCTACGCCAGGTACGTAACGTACGGCATCAGCAATACTCCGGATTGATTGATCTTTAATCAAATCATTCGTCACAACTGAAATTGCTTGCGGCACATCTCGTAA
The DNA here is from genome assembly GCA_902826055.1 of uncultured Nitrosomonas sp. Classification (GTDB taxonomy): domain Bacteria; phylum Pseudomonadota; class Gammaproteobacteria; order Burkholderiales; family Nitrosomonadaceae; genus Nitrosomonas. Next base: position 21,242 of record CADEDJ010000026.1, read on the forward strand.
CAGAGTATTCGTTTTTGTGGCCGTATTGGTACTGACAGCAGCATAACGACTAGTATTAGTTGCGGTGACTTGGATTGAAGGCAAAGTAACTATTGCTTCGGCTGTTGCAGCGGTAGAAAGTGCAGTAATGCTATATCCATCAACTTGCTTGATTGCTTGTAAGCCAGAGTTTTCCAGTAACTGATCTAGTGCCTGTTTAATTTCAAATTCACCAGTTAATCCAAAACTCATTTTTTCCTGCAATATAGCCGAATCAAAAGATAACTTTATTTTTGATTGCTTTGCAAATTGATTTAAAACATCTTGCAGAGAACCTGCCGGAATATCATACATTACTACTGCTATTGAATTAACTTCTTGAGGTTCTGCAGCAGCTAGATTAAGTGGAAAAACGTTAATGATGCATAAAATAATCGATACTACAGAAAAAAGAACGCTTCTAATAAAACCACGAATATTCATAATGGGTTACAGCAATACTATTTATGCAGTTTTAAACCCCTAAGCAAACATTTACCCATCACAACGCGAAACAAGCAATAAATATAACTCAACCTATATCTGCGCTTAATTAACTTACGCGGACTAACTTGAGTACCAATTTAATTATATTTCTGATATTAATTAAAATATTTTTAATACAAGCAATAACTGGTATGCAGGTATCTTCTCTCGAGTTTAAAGTAAAACACAATTCATTATTGCTTTCTAGGCCATAAAACTCACTTACTACTATTAATCAAAATACAGCCACGCATCCTCTCACTTTTTCATGCTGCTGTCTTACACACGCAAGCCGATTGAGGAATAAAGCTCTGCACTTGTGATTTTTGTGACAGTGTTTCGTCAAGGATCTGTTTGGCATGACTTGCACATAAACCACATTGCTCTGTGATCCCCAAGCAAGCTTTTAAGTCTCTCATCCGATTAGCGCCTTGATAGATTGCCTCACGTAATGCACTTTCCGTTACACCTCTACAGACACATACATACATAATAAATATACCTTTAACTAGATATCGTTATTAAAAGTTTTAAATTTTATGGAACAGCACTTAAAAAATTATTAATAATGAGAATGATTATTAATTATAAACGTTTCATAAAAAAAAGCAAATGAAAAACTCATTTCTTAATTCTTAGTGTTGTGTGTATTGTAATTATCAGAAATTGATAGTTATTATTCTGTAGGATCAGTTATAAAACCAATTTTCGTCACACCAGCTTTGGCAGCTATACTCATAATCTGAGCAACCTGTTCATAACGTGCCAATTTATCTGCACGGATATGCAATTCTATTTGAGGAGCTAGAGTTATTGCTGAACCAAAGCGCAGCGCCAATTGATTCAATAACACGGATTCACCATTCCAGAAGATGTCTCCATTTACTCGTATGGCAAGTTCGATATGTTCAGGTTGAGTAATATTAGGAATACTTTCTGCTTTGGGTAAATCAATTTTGACTGAATGGGTCAGCAATGGCGCAGTAATAATAAAAATTATTAGGAGCACCAGCATAACATCAACTAAAGGCACTACATTGATTTCCGCCATTGGTGCCTGACGTCCGCTATCTTGCATACTACCAAATGCCATTATTGTCCTCTCTCAATCGCAATATGATTGACTTCATTTACGGTCGATTGCGATGATTGTAACGTAGGAGCGGATACCTCATCAGCTTGATTACGATTATCACCGATGGTGATCAATGTAAACAAATCATGTGCAAAAGCTTCCAGTCGTGCAATCCAGATGCGATTACGACGTACAAAAGCGTTGTAAGCCAATACCGCTGGAATTGCCACGGCCAATCCTAATGCAGTCATAATCAGAGCTTCCCCCACCGGTCCAGCAACTTTATCCAAAGTCCCTTGCCCGGAAAGTCCAATCTGTATTAGCGCATGATAGATACCCCATACCGTACCAAATAAACCAATATAAGGTGCTGCAGAACCTGCAGACGCAATTAAAGTTAAACCATTTTCAACATGCGCTGTTTCCTGATCAATACCGTTGCGCAACGTGCGCGTTAAAAACTCACTCGTACCACCCGCTACAGCTAATTTATTTGAACTGTAAATTTTAGAGTCGACCGCGGCATCGATACCTAACTTAGCAAGTTCTGCAAAAGCATTATTGGGAGCAGTTGTTTTGAATTGAGCGCTAACAGCCTGCAAGGAGTCGACACTCCAGAAATGCTTTAGAAAAATTTCTGCTCGGCGCTTAGCAACGTAATTAGCAATACTTTTTGTGAAAATTAAATACCAACTTGCAACTGAGAGTGATATCAGCAAAACCAACACGGTCATGCCAACACCATCCAGTTGAGTAAGAAAGTTTGAAAAACCGAGTCCTTGTTCCATTAATTAATTTCCTTTGAGCACAAAATTGAAAGGTTGCAATGCAACCGCCCGAACAGGTTGACCATTACGCAATGACGGATTACATTGCCAGCTTTTTACAGCAGTTAACGCAGCCGAATCAAGACGCTCATAGCCGCTGCTATTAATAACTTTTGCATCATCAATATGACCCTTCTCATCCAATTCTACGCGTAACACTAGCTTACCCTCTTCACCCATGCGCCGGGAAATGGCAGGATAAGAAGGCGCTGTTAATTTAGGACAAGAAACTGATAATTCGGAAGATAATGTTACTGGCCCTGCCGGCATTTGTGCAGGCAATCCCCCCCCAGATGCAGATTCCTTAACCTGTTCCGTAACCGGTTCAGCAAATGGTTCTGGCAATGTTTCCACCATTTGTTGTTTGGGTGTTACTGGCGATTTCACCGCGAGACGCTCTTGTTTAGGTTTGATTATGGGCTTTTTTGCCGGCTGGAGTTTAACAGGAGTAGGTTCAGGCAATACTTCGGGGGTAGCATTTGACACCGTTGATGGCGCTGTAATCAGCTCGGCAAATAATGTAACCATCTGTTCGGGGGGCGGAATTAATCGCTGATTCCATAAAACATATAATACCGCAGCATGTACTACCAGCACAAACAAAAACCCGGGCAATGAGATAAGGCGCGGTGGTTGCGATCCTAAGTACTCAAAATTTTTCCGTGTTAATGAATGCATTACAAAAAGTAAATTAAATCAAATCAAAATATAGACAATGAGTTAACTTTAAAAACCACAGCCTCATTACCATTTAAGCATAATTCTTTATAATGCTTAGTTACTAGATATATTAACGCAAACGATAATAATTATCAATCATTACACTAATAATCTTTTTTATCTTTTATCATATAGACATGACTAAATCGACACCTGGATTCTGGCGACGAGCAATCTGCCTAATTTACGAATTCCTACTTTTACTGGCCGTTTTATTTGTAGCCAGTTTTATTTTTCATCTTATTTTTCGTGATACCCACGCCCCATATTTCAAGCCATTATTTCAATTCTATTTACTAGTAATTATGGGATATTATTTCATTTGGTTTTGGATACGGGGAGGACAAACACTTGCTATGCAAACCTGGAAAATGCGTGTTGTCTCCGCAAGAGGCGAAAGATTAACGAAGAAACAAGCTATTACACGTTATTTATTTGCATTATTGAGTATTTTTTTCTTTGGTTTAGGGATTCTTTGGGCGCTATTTGATCGCGATCATCAATTTTTGCATGATCGGCTCGCAGGAACGCGTATTGTTAGTGTTGAAAACTGAAATCTTTTTATGCACTAATTAATCGCAAGTAAAAAAGAACAATTTTAGTTTTGCAGTTAACAGAAAAATGTATGATAATCGAAATGTTAAGCATGTAACTATCAATGAATAAATTTAGTTTAGTTGCAAGCGTATTAAAGATGATTGGTTTTTGAATCCGTAAAATGAAAATATAAATGTTCTATATTTTATAAAGATACAAAGATTTCCATTTAAAAAATGCGTAACCAAATCTCAACGACAAATATCTTGAAATTATTTTTCAGGGAATACGCTATTCAAACCAATAGCTTAATTATCCTAGCCGCAACGCTTTTCATTTTTATAATTGACTTGAATCTACCACTCGGTGTTGCAGCCGGCGCACCTTATGTATTGGTGGTATTTGCTAGCTTATGGATAAGTGGAATTCATTTCACCTATCTGATTGCTATTTTGGCATTGATATTTTCAATTGCTGGCTATTTCTTATCCCCTCATACTGCAGCGCCATTGCATATTATTCTTACTAATCGCGGTCTTACCTTGCTTTTAATTATTTCTGCAGCAATTATGGTAATCAAGATCAAAAAAGCAAATATTGACATGTCCGCGATAATGACTCAGATTTTTATCGACCCTATTACCGGTTATAAAAATAGGCAAGCATTTGAAACTGAATTGGATACCGAAATTTTTCGAAGTAAGCGATACAACCGTAATTTATCGATCGCAATTATCGACATAGATCTCTTTAAACTCTTTAGCGATGATAATCATTATCGAAGCAAGAACGATTACATAAAAAAAATTTCTCAGGAAATAAAATCTAATATCAGAATAACAGATCTTTTTTATCGTATAGATATTAATGTCTTTGCTATTCTATTTCCAGAAACAGATCTTGTCGAAGCCAAAAAAGTCTGCGAAGCTATTCGTAAAAAAATTTCTAGCAAGATAGATAAGGATGAAGAAGATAGAATTAAAATAAGCATGGGAATTACCATGCAAAGTGAAGCTGATAGTAAGATTGATTTATGCAAACGTGCAGAAGAGGCATTATTCGTATCAAAACGAAAAGAAGGAAATGTAGTTTCAACTTTGCCGGAAGTCGCCTATAAAGATAAATCTCACGTCCCAGCTATTTTGTCACGCTCAAGATTCGATTGACGACTAAAGCTGATTCTTTAGAAATTCCACTTCTTTCAGTCAAGTGCAGATAGAAGTACTGCCATATTTCTTCAGGTTTAAATACAATAAGTGATAATGCGGTTCGTTGGCACTGAACGAATCCCTTCAAATTGTCTTATATAATTCACACTATAAAAAATCAAACAAAACCGTTTCTGAAAATTGATGAGTTTAATGAATAAACCAATGGCCAGAAAATCTACTGGCAACTCATTCTCACCCAGAGTAGCCCGATTGCTGCGAGAGTCAGTTTGCCTCGCGCTAGCAGGTGCAGCACTCTACTTGATATTGATATTTTTTAGCTATGACCGTAGCGATGCAGGCTGGTCTCATAGTGGCGACTCTATTCAAATTCAAAATGCTGGAGGGTATGCTGGTGCTTGGTTAGCGGACTTTTTGCTGTATTTATTTGGCGCATCCGCCTGGTGGTGGGTTGCATTCTTTTTCTCAGCAGTTACTTGGAGTTACCGACGTATAGACATAGCTGGAATTTTCGATAGACACTCTGCACTACTCTCAGCCGCTGGATTCTTATTATTATTATCCGCCAGTAGCGGACTAGAATCGCTACGGTTCCATACCATCAATATCGCTTTACCGCAAACACCTGGAGGTATGCTGGGAAGTCTTATCAGTGATCATCTTTCGAAACTACTGGGTTTTACAGGCGCGACATTGACACTATTAATATTAATTGCAATAGGTTTCAGTCAATTCACAGGTCTTTCATGGGTACGTTTTATTGAGAAAATTGGCGAAGACATTGAAACTTCGCTACTGTTTATCATCAATGCATGGCAAACCAGGCAAGATAAGTTCGCCGGAATTATCGCCTCACGCCAACGTGAAGAAATTATCGAAAATGAGAAAAAGCGCATCGAGGAAAATCCCCAACTGCACATTGAATTGCCAACCACGACTATCACGAAATCACAACGGGTAATCAAAGAAAAACAAACACCATTATTTTCCGATCTACCTGATTCACCCCTACCACCCTTGCATTTATTGGATGAACCTGCAAAAGATTTTGAAATTTTGTCCAAAGAAACGCTCGAATTCACATCACGTTTGATTGAGCGAAAACTCAAGGAATTCGGTGTCGATGTCAAAGTTGTTGCTGCTTTCCCAGGCCCGGTTATTACACGCTATGAAATTGAGCCAGCAGTAGGCGTTAAGGGAAATCAAGTTATTAATCTCATTAAAGATTTAGCGCGCGCCCTGTCAGTTGCCAGTATCCGCGTAGTTGAAACAATTCCAGGTAAAACCAGCATGGGACTTGAACTTCCCAATCCCAAACGGCAAGTGGTGCGCTTGCAAGAAATCCTCAGCTCGCAAGCCTATGCAGATTCCGCTTCCCCGCTCACCATCGCATTAGGCAAAGATATCAGTGGCCGCCCTGTGGTATCGGATCTGGCAAAAATGCCGCATGCATTGGTTGCGGGAACCACGGGCTCGGGAAAATCTGTTGCAATTAATGCCGTTATTTTAAGCCTCATTTATAAAACCACGCCCGAGCAAACCCGCTTGATCCTGATTGATCCCAAAATGCTCGAACTATCGGTATATGAGGGCATTCCACATTTACTTACGCCTGTTGTAACGGATATGCGCGAAGCCGCCAGCGCGTTACGCTGGTGCGTCCATGAAATGGAACGGCGTTATAAGCTGATGTCATCATTGGGTGTGCGCAATCTCAGTGGTTATAATCAAAAAATACAAGAAGCCAGTAAGCGGGAAGAACCCATCGTCAATCCATTAAATCCCGCAGAAGTTGAAGCTGAATATTTGGAAGAATTACCGTTAATTGTAGTTGTTATTGATGAATTAGCCGATCTGATGATGGTGGCTGGAAAAAAAGTAGAGCAGTTAATTGCTCGCTTAGCTCAGAAAGCACGTGCATCCGGCATCCATCTATTGCTGGCAACACAACGTCCGTCTGTTGATGTCATCACAGGTTTGATCAAAGCAAATATCCCGACACGCATCGCCTTTCAAGTATCGAGCAAAATTGATTCACGCACCATTCTTGATCAAATGGGTGCGGAAGCACTATTGGGCCAAGGCGACATGTTGTATTTGCCTCCGGGTAGCGGCTACCCACAGCGTGTGCATGGTGCTTTTGTTGCCGATCATGAAGTACATAAAGTTGTTGAATATCTTAAAGAACATGGCGAACCCTGTTACATCGAAGAAATTTTGCGAATCGATGATGAAGAAAATGACAATGGCAGTTTGCTAGAAATTAAAAAAACGCCGGAGGGTGAAGCCGATCCATTGTATGACGAAGCCGTGGCGATTGTCATCAAAACCCGCCGCGCGTCGATTTCATTGGTACAAAGAAATTTACGCATCGGCTATAATCGGGCGGCGCGGCTTATTGAAGAAATGGAACGAGCAGGCTTGGTTTCTTCGATGCAAAGCAATGGCAACCGCGAAGTACTGGCCCCAGCTCGCAGCGAATGAGCATAATGCTAATAATTGCACGTGATTCTCAGATTAACCTTATCAAAAACTAATATCATGCACCGTTCAAGCTATATCACTGCCATCATTATCCTGATTGGCTTGATACCCGTATTGGCCCAAGCGACTGCCATCGCCAGCTTAAAAAACTTCGTACAGGACACCCGAACGGTGCAAGCAAGCTTTTCGCAGACGCTGTACGACAAAAGTGCGCGCATCTTGCAAGAATCAAATGGTACGATGCAATTCGAACGTCCGGAAAAATTTCGCTGGACTTATCAAAAACCGTATGAACAATTAATTGTCGGCAATGGCACTCAAGTATGGTTTTATGATCCGGATCTCAATCAAGTCACCATCCGTCAATTCAATATTGCCATCGGCAGCAGCCCCGCTGCATTACTGGCTGGCAGCACGACCATTGAAGACAATTTTGAGCTGACTGAACTTGGCCTGCAAAATGACATAGAATGGCTCGAAGCAATACCTAAAAGTAAGGAAAGCGCTTTTGAATTCATTCAGATGGGATTTTCTCCGGAAGGCATGCTCAAGATCATGGCATTGCGGGATAGTTTCGGTCAAACGACCTTATTGACTTTTTCCGATCTGGAGAAAAATCCCAAATTACCGGCAGATATATTCCAATTTGTGCCTCCTGAGAATGCCGACATTATCAGTGAATGACTCTGATCTATTTTCGTTCCATCCTCCCAAAATGCCATTGGCAGAGCAATTACGTCCCCAACAGCTAAACGATATCGTTGGCCAGGAACATTTGTTGGGTGCTGGCAAGCCGCTGCGGTTAGCATTTGAATCGGGCAAACCGCATTCGATGATTTTGTGGGGACCGCCAGGAACAGGCAAAACCACTCTGGCACGCCTGATGTCAACAGAATTTAATTGTGAATTCATTGCCTTATCCGCTGTATTGTCTGGTATCAAAGACATCCGCAATGCAATTGATCAAGCGCAGTTGGTGCTACAGCAAAGCGGACGGCACACCATTCTTTTTGTCGACGAAGTGCATCGCTTCAACAAATCTCAACAAGATGCCTTCCTGCCATACGTAGAACAGGGCTTAATCACTTTCGTTGGCGCCACCACTGAAAATCCTTCCTTTGAAGTCAACAATGCTCTGCTATCACGTGCGCAGTTGTACGTTCTTACTGCTTTATCTGAGCTGGAATTGACGCAATTATTTTCGCGTGCGCAAAAGCTGGCGCTGCAAAATCTGCAATTTTCCGATGAAGCGCGACAATTGCTCATTGAATTTGCCGACGGGGATGCCAGACGCTTACTCAATATGTTGGAGCAAATCCATTCCGCAGCAGAAAACGAAACTATCACACAAATCAATAAAGACTTCACGATGAACGCCTTGTCACGCAATGCGCGTAACTTTGACAAAGGTGGCGAAGCCTTTTATGACCAAATATCCGCCTTGCATAAATCCGTCCGCGGTTCTTCACCGGACGCCGCGCTCTATTGGCTGTGCCGTATGTTGGATGGCGGAGCCGATGCCCTATATATTGGGCGGCGCTTAATTCGCATGGCAACTGAAGATATCGGTCTGGCCGATCCACGTGCGTTACGCTTGGCGCTCGATGCCTGCGAAACTTTTGAACGGCTTGGCAGCCCGGAAGGAGAACTGGCATTGGCGCAAGCAACTTTGTATTTGGCGTGCGCACCGAAAAGTAACGCGGCCTACGTGGCTTACAATCAAGCCCGTGCTTTCATTGCCCGCGATAAATCGCGCAGCGTGCCGCTGCATTTGCGCAATGCGCCGACCAAGCTGATGAAAGACATCGGTTACGGCGAAGCTTATCGCTATGCACACGACTGTCCGCATGCCTACGCCGCCGGTGAAAACTATTTTCCGGACGACATGCCGGGCGTCAGTTTCTACCAACCCACCACTTACGGTCTGGAGCAAAAAATCCGGGAAAAATTGGCTTATATGCACAACCTGGATGAACAAGCCAAGCATAAACTATAACTTTTTATTAAAACCGGCTATTTTGGAGTTCGCATGCTAGAGATTCAGCAACTACGCACTGACTTGGACAACGTTACCCGCCAGCTTGCCAAACGCGGTTTTACTTTCCCCGTAGAAGCATTCAATGCCCTGGAAGGGGAGCGCAAAATCGTTCAAACTCAAACGCAAGAGCTGCAAGCGCAGCGCAATGCCGCATCCAAAAAAATCGGCCAAGCCAAAAGTAAAGGCGAAGATGTCTCGGCGATCATGGCGCAAGTCGCCAACCTGGGCGACGCGCTGAAACAAACGGAAGAACACTTGGAGCGGATTCAGCAGCAATTGCAGAAAATATTGCTGGAAGTGCCCAATCTACAGCATGCCAGTGTACCGGAAGGCAGCGACGAAACCGGTAATGTGCAAATCCGCTGTTGGGGCGAACCTCGACAATTCGATTTCGATATTCAGGATCACGTCAGCATTGGCGAAGGCTTGGCGTTACTGGACTTCGAAACCGCCGTCAAGCTCAGCGGCGCGCGCTTTAGTGTGATGAAAGGCAATCTTGCCCGTCTCCATCGCGCATTGGCGCAATTTATGCTGGATACGCATACGCAGGAACACGGTTATGTCGAAACTTATGTGCCCTATCTGGTCAACCGGGACAGTTTACGCGGTACCGGGCAGTTGCCGAAGTTCGAGCAGGATCTATTCGCCGTCAACGCAGGCGGTACTGATCCAGCCAATGGCCCGGAATATCATCTTATTCCAACCGCTGAAGTTCCGATCACCAACATGGTGCGCGATGAAATTGTGCCGCTACAAGCATTGCCGCTGAAATTCGTGTCGCATACGCCATGCTTTCGATCTGAGGCGGGCAGCTACGGCCGCGACACGCGCGGATTGATCCGCCAGCACCAATTCGACAAAGTTGAACTGGTGCACATCGTCCATCCCGAACAATCCTACGACGCGCTGGAACAACTGGTCGGGCATGCGGAAAAAATTCTGCAGAAGCTGGAACTGCCGTACCGTGTAATGGCTCTGTGCACCGGCGATATGGGATTTTCGGCAGCCAAAACCTATGACATCGAAGTTTGGTTACCCGCACAAAATACCTATCGTGAAATCTCGTCTTGCAGTAATTGCGAAGCGTTCCAAGCACGTCGCATGCAAGCGCGTTTCCGCAATGAAAACGGCAAACCGGCACTGTTGCATACGCTGAACGGCTCCGGCCTCGCTGTCGGCCGTACGCTGGTGGCGGTGCTGGAAAATTATCAAAATGCCGACGGCAGCGTCACGATCCCTGAAATTCTAAGGCCTTATATGAACGGTCTTGACCAACTTGGCCGCGACGGCGCAAAATGAGGCAGAATCTATGTCCCAACCTATAGAGGATTGATCATCATGCACAATGAAAATACCTATACATCTGACACGAACGATATCGAAGCACTAGCAAGCGAAATTCGCGAAGCCATCGCGCAAGGTACGCATGTTCAGCAAACCGTGCAACGCTTAACCTTAAAAGCAATGAACGCACAGCATCTCAACCTGGAATCTTTGCAACGCATCATCACTGCAGTGATGCAAGGCGTGCACGACGGCGCGGAGCAACAATTGCAGCACGTAACCAACCAGACACAAGCAGCTAAGATGCAAATTGCCGAAGCCGTCGCCGGACTTGATTCCGCGCTTGCCCGGTTTGCAGAAGCATCAAAACTCGCCATTGAAGAAGCCGCAGGCCAGGCCAAGAAATATTCCGATACCGACTTGGATCGCACCCGCTCAGACCTGGAAAGCCTGGAAAAACTATTTCTGGATACCTTGCATCACAGCGCTACCACCGCACAAGGATTAATTTCCGATATTCTGCACGATCTTAGCCATCATGCGCAGAATAACGGTACCACCGTCGGCGCGCAGATAAAAGACGCGCTGGCAACCATTGCGCAACAGATTGCGTCGGTAGGACATGCGCAATTAGAAACAAGCAGCAGCTTGGCGCATGCAACGGCGGATTTTATCGGCAAACTCGCCAGTGGCGTGCTGGCGGGAATCAATGAGCAAGTAAAAAACAACAAACACTAGCTCATTGGTTTAATCGCGATCTTCTCCGCCTAATGCTTCGATAATTTCGCTGATCAATTGACTTAATTCACCCGTCATGATGGTAAAGTCGCTGACGAATCGCTCCTCATCGCTTTCGGTGGATTCCTTCAGAATATCCTGAGGCGCAATTCGCCGAAGCTGCAAATTATCGTGCAGTACAAACGAAATTTTGCCATCCCACGTCATTGCCAGCTTGGTCGCCTTCTTTCCCGCCCGGATATGCCGTCCGGTTTCTTCGGCATCGAGGGTATGACAGGTGTATTTGATCGTTTCTTTCTCATCGCTCATACCTTGCAATTCGCAATCGCGATCGATGGTAAAAATCGAAGGTAAATCATCACCGGATAACCAGCGTGTCATCGCCGTAGACGGTGAAATTTTTGTATCCAGCGGCACCAGTTTGATCCCCGGCACCGTTTTCAACAACACTTCGATGAATTCCTCAGCTTTACTGGCACTTACCGTATCCAGAATCAAGCGGTTGTTAACCGCGTCCATCCACGCATAAGTCTTGTGCCGTTGTGCAAACGCACGCGGCAATAACTCGATAATTGTCGCTTCCTTGATATCCCGCACTTGCTTCTTGCTTACTCTATAACCTTGCACTTGCTCGAAGTTAGCAATCCGTGCTTTGGCATGCTGGCTGATCACCGCTGCCGGCAGCAATTTTTTTTCAACGCCTAACGCGATCAACCAATGCTGGCCAAAAGCCAGCACAAAATTCGGCTGCTCATCGCGCGGCGGCAACCATCCCCGGCTTTGCATCTCCATTTGCGAGCACGGCTGCAAAGCATGCTGCGAAAGTGTTTCTTCCAGACTATTCGGTGTTATATTTCCGCTGGTGATACGATATATCTGCAAATTTCTAAACCACATCGTTTGATCCAATTAACCGGTTGATTATCTTTATATTCATTAATACATGAAAAAAATTTATTCCGCCAACAATCTGATGGAAGCGCAGATAGTACTTGATCTGCTCGAACACGCCTATATTCCGGCAAAAATTTTTAACCAGCACGCCCAAGGTGTCGCAGGAGAAATCCCCTTTACGCATGCCTACCCTGAAGTCTGGATCACGCGCGACGACGATTTTGCACGCGCCAAGCGCGTCATCGACAGCTACGAAAACACCCCGGTCAGCACCGGCACTGTGCAATGTCCATCTTGTAATGAAGAAAACCCGGCGAATTTTCAGTTGTGCTGGAAGTGCGGGGGTGGACTGGAGGCAATTTTACATCCCGATTACATTGACAAGTAATACAAATCCTAACTCCTGCGATGTGGGTGCATCAAAATATTTTATGCTCTTTAAACCACTAATCTCAGTCTGCCTGCGTCTCAAGAAAATTGTGAATTCCGGAAAAATTAATAACTTATTCTGAGTGTGGTTTTTATCACATTAAAAATGACTTTAATCTCTTAAGATAATCCAGAAGATTAGTTAGCAAGCGAGAAATACTGAAATCTTACTATTGTGCAAGCTGATTCATCTTAATAATGAAATTATAACTTATTAATATTTAATCTATTTTTATAAATTAGTTTGCAATTTTATTATAAAAAACTCAAACCGCGTTGATCGGCTACCAGTAAGAAATCTTAGGAGAAAATTAAAATGGACCATATCTTGTATTGGAATAATGTCGCACTCGAAGCAAATCGTCGTGATTTTAGCAATGCCCCGGGTATTAATAACCCTAATCCTGAGCAAGGCGGTCCTACACTTAGCTCACGAGCCTTAGCCATTGTACACTTGGCAATGTATGATGCGCATGCTGGTGCTAAAAATGATCCAGTCAAATTACCACGTTATTTAAACACATTGAGTCCACCAGCGCCTGTTGCCAGCCCGGCTGCCGCAGTAGCAGCCGCAGCACACGCCTGCCTAAGTGCATTATACCCACGCCAAAAACAACATTTCGATGCGGCACACCAGGCTGCAGGCTTATCCGGTACAGGGCTTACGGAAGGTCATGCTTTCGGATTGGCTGTAGCGGCAGCGATACTAACTGACCGAGCCGATGATCCCAGTGGAAGTGACAATGGCTATGCCGCTTCAATGCATCCCGGCGGCCACCGCCCAGACCCCGCTAATCCGAAACAAGGTTTTCATGCGCCATTCTATGGTGCACGTAGCAAAGGTTTTGCTATCACAAAACGTCATGAACTTGACCCTCCCCCAGCTCTTGGAAGCACTGAATACGCAGAAGCACTTAAACAGGTTCGAGGCAAAGGCATTGCACCCGAGCAGATGGGCACACTACCGAATAGCTATGAAAATCGCACGCCGTATGAAACGTTAATTGGCCTGTACTGGGCCTATGACGGCCCGCGCGAGATTGGAACACCGCCACGTCTGTATAATCAGATTATCCGGGAACTTGTGCAAACAGCAATAAACCCAGCAACAGGCAGCATAAATGATGTCGACGACAATGCTCGCTTATTTGCATTTGTTAACGCTGCGATGGGAGATGCGGGTATTTTGGCTTGGGATCAGAAATATATTCATGATTTCTGGCGCCCGGTACTGGGTATTCGCGAGTATGACACTGCGATGGGACCATCTGCATCAACACCTTCGCACGTCATCAGCAACGAGTGCGACCCTTTCTGGTTGCCGCTAGGTGCCCCTGCCAGCAATAGTAGTGATCGCAATTTTACTCCTCCGTTCCCGGCATACCCTTCAGGACATGCTACTTTTGGCGCAGCTGCATTGCATATCGCTCGATTATTCTTTGGTGTTCCGATCAAAGATCGAAATCCAGATACCCTATTTAATGGATCTATTGTTTCGGATGAACTCAACGGTGTAACACATGATAATGCCGGAAACGTTCGACCACGGCATGTCAGATCCTTTCCAGGCGGATTAGGTCAAATGATTGTGGAGAATAGCCTTTCCCGTGTATATTTGGGTGTACACTGGTCATTCGATGGGTTCGCATTTGACAATTCAGGAAATCCTGATTTCATGCGCAACATCGGCGGTGTACCACTCGGACTGGCAATTGCAGAGGATATTTTTACTGCAGGAAATTTAATTGCACCAGCGAAATCTACCGTAGATCCACGTTCTTAGCGATATCCAAGAGCACGCAACGACAGTAGCGTCGCCGTTGCATGCTCCTGGTAAAACCGTCGCAAATCTAAACTATCATCCACTTGCTCGCCAACAAGGTGACGGAGCAGCTTATCGCGTGTTACTGTAAGGAAGCGAGCAGCTTTCAAAACCACAACACCCTCCAATATGCTTAGCCCGTTCACGAGCTCTGTGAGCCGTTCGCTTCATGACGATCCCAGTTGGCGCTAAATCCGGATCGCGCTGTTTTTATTTTCTTTTTGGAATTTATAGTTAATTGTTCATGTTGTTGCACCTTCGTCGATCAGAAAATGGTTGAGACCCTTGCATAACTGGCTTTTTGGATAGTTTAGTATCTTTAAGTAATTGATTTTATATATAGTACATACACAGAAAAACTCTAGAAACATAGTGATGCAGAGGTTTCTGCTATTCTATATAACCGATTGCGACCGTGCCGCTTCTTGGTTTACCATTCATCTCCGCTATTCAATCACCAAAACACAATCTCATGCTACCTTCGATCGAACAACGCTTAGCCACCGAACTTGCCGTAAAACTGTCGCAAATCCAAGCCACCATAGAACTGCTTGACGACGGTGCGACGGTGCCGTTTATCGCGCGTTACCGCAAAGAGGCGACCGGCGGGCTGGACGATGCGCAGTTGCGGTTGCTGGCGGAACGGTTGCACAGTTTGCGCGAATTGGAAAAGCGGCGTGCGGCGATCATTGCAGCCATCGAGAACCTCGGCAAGATGACACCGCAATTGCTCGATGCCATCACGCATGCAGAAGATAAAGCGCTGCTGGAGGATTTATATTTGCCGTACCGCAAAAAGCGCCGCACCAAGGCGCAAATTGCGCGGGAAGCCGGATTACAGCCGCTGGCGGATAGCCTATTGAACGATGCGCGGCTCGATCCGCTGGTGGAAGCGGCGAAGTACCTAAAAGCGCCGTTTACCACCGATGAAGGCGACAATCCCGGCGTTGCCGATACTACCGCCGCATTGGATGGCGCGCAGCATATTTTGATCGAGCTTTTCGCCGAACACGCGCCGCTGTTGCAAACCTTGCGGGATTACTTGCGCGTGCACGGCGTGTTGGTTGCCAAAGCTGCCAAGGATAAAAAAGACAGTGACACCAAATACACCGATTATCATGACTATAGTGAAGCGATCGGCAGAATTCCGTCACATCGCACGCTGGCGTTGTTACGCGGTGAACGCGAAGGCGTGTTGAAACTGAAATTGGCTCTTGATTCCGAGCTCGATGAAAAAGTCCGCGATGCGGCGCTGAATCCATGTGAATTACAGATCGCGCGGCAATTCAACATCCGCGACCAGAAACGTGCGGCGGACGGTTGGTTGATCGACACCGTGCGGCAGGCGTGGCGCGGCAAAATTTTTGCACATCTGGAAACCGAATTGATGAACAGTTTACTCGAGCGAGCGGAAACCGAGGCCATCCGGGTATTCGCGCAAAACCTGAAAGCGCTGCTGCTGGCACCGCCTGCTGGAACACGCGTCACCATCGGGCTTGATCCGGGACTGCGCACCGGTGTGAAAGTGGCGGTGGTCAGTGCAACCGGAAAAGTGGTCGATACGTCGACGATTTATCCGCATGCGCCGAAAAACGATTGGGACGGCGCGCTGCACACATTGAAACAACTGGCGGAACAACATCAGGCTTCGCTGATCGCCATCGGCAACGGCACCGCGTCGCGCGAAACCGACCAGTTGGCGAAGGATTTGATCAAGCAAAATCCGCAATGCAAGCTGACATCGATCATGGTATCGGAAGCCGGTGCCTCAGTGTATTCGGCATCCGAACTGGCATCCGCTGAATTGCCGGATTTGGATGTATCGTTACGCGGCGCGGTGTCGATCGCGCGGCGCTTGCAAGATCCGCTCGCAGAATTGGTCAAAATCGACCCGAAATCGATCGGCGTCGGCCAGTACCAACATGATGTCAATCAAAACCAATTGGCGCAATCGCTCGATGCGGTAGTAGAAGACAGCGTCAACGCCGTCGGCGTCGATGTCAATACCGCTTCCCCTGCTTTGCTGCGTTATGTCGCCGGACTGAACAGCAAAATCGCGCACAACATTGTGACTTACCGCGACAACCAAGGCCGTATCACCAGGCGCGCGGAATTGCTGAAAGTGCCGGGATTGGGCGCAAAAACTTTCGAGCAAGCCGCCGGATTCCTGCGCATTCCGGACGGCGACAATCCGCTCGATGCGTCCGCAGTGCATCCGGAATCATATGCACTGGTCGAGCAAATTCTGTGCGATGCCAAGCTCAACGTCGCCGCGCTGATCGGCAATACAGCGATATTAAAAACCATTGCGCCGCAAAAATACGTCACGCCGCAATTCGGCTTGCCGACCGTCAGAGATATTCTGCAGGAACTCGAAAAACCGGGCCGCGACCCGCGCGCAACATTCAAAACCGCAACATTCATGGAAGGCGTTGAATCGATTAAAGATTTACATCCCGGCATGGTGCTCGAAGGCGTGGTTACCAACGTCGCTGCATTCGGCGCATTTGTCGACATTGGCGTGCATCAGGATGGCCTGGTGCATATCTCGGCTTTGGCGGACAAATTCGTCAAGGATCCGCATACCGTCGTGAAGGTAGGCCAGGTTGTGAATGTCAGAGTCATAGAGATTGACGAAAAACGTAAAAGAATTGCATTATCGATGAAAGCAGATGTTGTTAGGTGATTTTCTGAAGACTTTTCAAAAAAATTGCAGTATTTGTTAGTGTAATCCATGCCGGCACATTGAGTGAGTCAACGATAGATTTTCGAAGCATAATAAGCATAAAGCCGCATGCATAAAACAGAGTACGTGATAACTTTAGTGGCGGCTTATTACGCAGATGCCGGTAGAGTATTGGCTCTAAATTAGCTTAACTATCAGTTTTATTGATGACCCACTATCATTTGCCTAACGCTATGAAGAGATTCCACTTCAAATCAAATAGATGGCAGCATTGAAGATGATCTTTAATGTTGTTATTATAGCTGACGATCAAATTCTTAAGAGTAAATGACTATGGGATTATCAGAAAACGAATCATACAATCAATACTTTACAGTAAGAAGTAAATGTCCAGCATGTAACCACACTGAAAGTAAAGTAATTTATGAACGTAGTTTTTTACAGGAGCCTATAGTTAAATTTCTTGAAAGGAAATTAAGACCCGAAGTTATCAAAAATTATGATGGTGCATCGTATGTACTCAGAAAATGCAATCATTGTGCGCTCATTTATCAGGAACAAATTCTTACCGACGAAGGCCTTAACCTTCTTTATGACAAGTGGCTGTTTGAGGGAGATACAGAAGAGATTAAAATCTCCGAAATTGAGAAATTTCTTTTCTATACACAAGAATTGTTAAGAGTCCGAAGATTCTTTAAAAAACCTGTAACCGAAATAAAAATTCTCGATTATGGCATGGGACAGGGAAAATGGTGTTCTGTTGCTCATGCAATCGGTTTTAATGTCACAGGCACTGACCTATCCAATCAACTCATTGAGAAAAGCAAAGAGAAAGGATTTGCTGTTGTTCCACTAAATGAACTAAATCAGTACAAATTTGATTTTGTCAATACTGAACAAGTATTTGAGCATCTTTCTCAACCGCTAGATACATTAATTAGATTAAAAGAAATGCTTTCAGAAAATGGAATTATTAAAATTTCCGTACCCAATGGTAATCATGTTGAGAAAAAGATACCTAATATGGATTGGACTGCACCCAGAGGACATAAAAACCTTTTGATTCCCATTACTCCTTCAATTCATATAAACGCATATTCCTATGACAGCATAATAAAAATGGGAGAAGCAGCGGGCTTAAAGCCAGTAAATGCATCAATTTTATCCGAATACACTATTTTAAGCGCCTTATCTATAAAAGATCTTATAAAAAGCCTCTTGAGGCCAATTTATTGGCGATATATCAAGCACACGTATGTTTTTTTACAAAAGAAATAATGTGTTTTAGGTCCGAACGATAAATTCAATATGTTGGATTTAATCTCTGCGGGTTCAATTCCCCGCCTCTTGGGGCGAAAGCTGGTTGAAAACCAGTAGATTGAAGAGCGCAGTAAATACCCCGCTGTTTGCGGCGGGGTAATAGCTACGCTCTTTCAATTCGCTGGCTTTCAATCAGCTTCGCATCAATAGTGCGGAAAATTAAACCCTCAGTGTCAGCGATTAAATTATAACAATCTCAATATAACCAAGTTTCTAGCGTTCTTCTATGTATGTGCTACTCATAAAACCAATCACTTAAAAAATACTAAACTATCCAAAAAAGCCAGTTCTGCAGGGATCTCTTATATACAAAAGGAAATACATTCAAATTTGCTTCACTGTATTTGCTCAAATGCTTTTAAATCATTAGAATTTTAGTACTGGCCGGTTCGAATATTGTTAAGAACGTAGGTGAAATATGGACTCTCTTCGTCTTTAGGTTTTCCTGTCTGGTTAGTATTTGGTTTTCTCCTTCCAGCAAACCAATCGCTTACGATTTCAGCTTGTTGTTCCAGATTAAAATCTTTATAGGCAGAGCCAGCAATACCGTAGGTGTACGGATTATCGCCATTCGCTTCGCAGATTTTGCTAGCAAAAGCATCCGCAAGCAATGCCAAATCCATAGGCGTATGAGAGATTTGCCAAGCGTGCACTAACTCATGAATAAACACTTCACCGCGTACTCTTCTACCATTTGCCGTTCCGTAATCGCGTGGATCATCGAGTGCATCAGGTCCCATATTTAAGGTGATTTTTCCATCGTACCTAGGAAATGTAAAAGCACGATTCCCGCCTCCAATAGTATCAGTTAGAAGGATTCGATCACGAGATGGAAGTGTCCCGCTAAATACTTCTGTATTAGCCCAATCATATTCTTCTTGGGTTAGTTCGCGGGTGCGGCTTCCTGCGGCTGCAATACCCTCTGCCGCCAATGCCAACAAAGTATTGGAAGGCCCTGCCAGCCACAGTACCCCTTCTACTACTCGAGCGCCAGGCACAAGTGATCCTGTTGAAATTAATGAACCAACTTCTACCCCGACAAAAACTATCAACCCAGCAACTGTTCCTACCGGATTAGAACCAATTAGCCAGCGAGCAACTATGCTTAAAGTCGATTCTGCGATAGATCCAATATCACTTGAATACTGTGTTTGAACCTCGTACTGACCTTGAGAGAATTCAGCAAAATTCGCACTAATAATTGCATTCGCGATAGCCTGTTCATTCCAATCATGATCTCTCGATCCAGATGTAAAAGTTCCACCTACATGCCCACTATGTGCAAATGCTAGCACGCGACCATTCGTCGATTTTAAAAGAGCAGTAACCCCAAAATCATAACCGTCAAGCCCACTATCATGTGCATGCCCACGCCATCGAGATATTCCATCCCCATGAATTGTGACTTCAGCCCATCCACCAAGAGCCGCAAGCCCTCCACTTTTGATACTACCTGTGAAAGTTGCCACTTTTTCATAAAAGAAAGCATCCTCCACGGCACCACTGTCGGTGATCCACCAAACTTCCATGCTGCTTGGAATACGCGAAACTGCCGCAATACCGTTGCCGGTGGCCGCACTGCTTGCTGATGCTAATTGATAGCGCTTCCACTGATCACCTTCGTACCAGAATGCCGCTTCTACGGATCCGCTCGGGCTACTCCACCAAACCTCCATACTGTTTGGAATTCGCGAAACTACTGCAATATCACTGCCGGGAGCCGCACTGCCTGCTGGCGCTAACTGATAGCGCTTCCACTGATCACCTTCGTACCAGAATGCCGCTTCTACCGATCC
>CADEDJ010000027.1:0-3272 GCA_902826055.1 uncultured Nitrosomonas sp.
CGCGCCCCTGATCCCAAGCGTTGGGCATCATAGGTACATTATGGATTTCACTGTCTTCATTACTGTCCATTCTGGTGTCATTACGTTCGTGATTGGCCAGCTCATCGTCAAACTGCTTCTCGATCCAGTTCAAGACATGAAGAAGACCATCGGACAGGTCTCGCACACGCTCGTAGAGCGTGCCAACGTAATTGCAAATCCAGGAGTGCCCACGAAAGTGGTCATGGATAACACGTCCGACTCGCTTCGCAAGTTGTCATCTCAACTGCATGCATATCTCTACCTCGTTCCGTGTTATGACAAGACTTCCAAAGTCTTCCATCTTCCGTCGAAAGAAAAACTCCTTGCTGCGTCAACCGCCCTTATCGGGTTATCGAACAGTGTTTACAGATCCGACGACAGAGTTTATGAGTCCAATGCGAAACGAGTCGAGCAGGTGTGCGATTCATTAGGTATCTATCTTGCTGAAGGATCAAGATGGCCAAAAGACCTCAAATGACGCCGAACCCGTCAGTCGAGAAGGACTGTGCAAAAGCTGCGCAAGCCGGTTATTTTTACGTTGGGCAAACAAAGGAGTTCATAGTGCCTACAATTTCTATGTTCTACGGTATTCTGATATTGATGTATTTTTACGACAACAAGAAACATAACTGCCCGCACATTCATGCTGAATATGGGGAATACGAGGCAACCATTGCCATTGACGATGGTTCTATACTTGGTGGCAGTCTACCGTCGGGCAAGATGAAATTGGTGCAGGCATGGATTGAGATACACCGTGAAGACTTGCTGGCGGATTGGAAGTTGGCAGTTTCAGGCGAGCCTGTCTTCAAAATTGACCCATTGCGATAGGAGATTTTATGGATAAGATAATTAAAGCTATTCCTCTCGAAAATTATCAAATTGAGATTCTAACGAGTAGTGGCATTTCCGGTATCTTTGATGTCAAACCCTATTTGGGAGGTAGTGCATTCAAAGAGCTTATGGATGAGTCATACTTCCGTATGGTTCGCCCCGCACATCACGGAATTGCATGGCCGCATAAACAAGATTTTAGCGCGGACACGATTATCTGGGACATCGAAAATGCCCAACAAGGCGCTCCAGCCGACGCCAAAAAGCGGCGCGGCTGAGCTTGTCGTTAGGCCGCACAGTGAACGCTGCACGTTATCGGACTAGGAGTTGATGCTGATGTTTGACTGGCTTGATGAGATATTCGACACTGCCGTTCATGTCTTGGATGTTCGCTATTATTGGCGGATCTATCTCGGTGTTGCATCCGGATTCCTTTTGATTTTTGGCCTATCTACATTTGTGCCACGAGAGAAAGCTTCCGTAGCTATGATTCTGTTATGCATAATCGTCCCTGGAATCATCGGCGGGATTTGGCATGGTATTTCAACTAAGGATTGATACTTTTGGAGCCTAACAATTCATTTCAGTGGACGCGCTGAGCGTGCCGCCAAATTCTGGCATTGGGCAGCGATAATTGCAGGCGGGTGAGAGGCATGAGTTCGACCGATGGCCGCTTCGATGTGCTCGTTGTGGGTTCCGGAATAGGCGGACTCTCTGCGGCGGCAGCGCTGGCAAAGTACGGGCACCGTGTTCTCGTTCTCGAACAGCATTTTCAGCTCGGCGGCCTCACCCAGACCTTTCACCGTCGCGAATACACGTTTGCTACCGGATTCCATTACGTTGGAGGTGTCGGCGAGGAGCCGGGGCGGGCCAACCAGTTCGGGCGCATGCTTGGCTGGCTGGCCGACGGGCGTTTGCGTTTCGCGTCACTCGGGTCACCCTACGACATCGTGCGGCTGCCGGCGTTTGAGTTTCCCATCGAGGCGCCACGCACCGCATACATCGAGCGGCTGCACACCACCTTCCCCGATGAGAGCGAGGCCATCGACCGATACTTCGCGGCCTGCGAGCAGGCACGGAAGGCCAGCATGGCGCTGTTCGCCGCCAAGGCGCTGCCCGCGGCGATTGCCACGATAGTCCGCTCGCTCAACGCGAGACGCATTCGGCGGGCACTCAGTACGACCACCGCTGATGCAGCGCGCGCAATCCGCGATGCGCGTCTTGCAGCGATCCTTAGCGCGCGATGGGGCGACTATGGTATTCCGCCCGCACAATCGCCGTTTGCGATCCACGCCCTGGTTACCGGCAGCTATTTTTCCGGCGCCTACTATCCTATCGGTGGTCCGGCGCGGTTTGCCGAGATGCTCGGGGAAACTATCCGCGCAGCAGGCGGCGAGTTACGCACGCAAGCCCTCGTCTCTGAAATCCGCATTGCGGGCGGGCGAGTGACAGGTGTGCGCCTCGCGGACGGAGAGGTGATCGATGCACCTGTCGTCATCTCGGCAATGGGGGCACATAACACAGCGGGTGCGCTCCCCGCGGGGGTTGCGCCCGAATGGCGCCGTGACGTGGAATCGATCAAATCCGGGGTATCCTACGTGAGTCTGTACTTGGGATTCCACGGCGACATCCGCGCGCACGGCGCCACATCGGCAAACATTTGGGTGTACGAAAGCAACGACATTGGCGGAGTGTGGGAACGCCCAACCGACGAGGTCGCCCCTTCGCTGTATGTATCGTTTCCTTCACTTAAGGATCCGGCGCACGCGGATGCCGAGCATCATACCGCCGTGGTCGTGGCGCTTTGCCGATGGGAGCCGTTCTCGGCATGGTCACACAGTTCACCGAGACGCCGTCCCGAGGATTACGAGGCCACAAAATTATGGATCGGCGCGAATCTGCTGGCTCAGTTCAAACACCATTTTCCGCGGCTCGCGCCGTTGATTGATTTTTACGAGGTCTCGACACCCCTATCTCAAGCATCGTTCGTCCTGGCAGACCAGGGCGCTATGTATGGGCTCGAAATGTCTGCAACGCGCATGCGTCATAGCGCTTTGAGAATTCACACCCCAGTGGAAGGCTTACTACTGGCCGGGCAAGATGCGATTGCGCCCGGAATTCAAGGCGCCTTCATGGGCGGATTCCTGGCAGCCGCGTCGACCGAACGACGCTTATGGAAAATAATGGCTCAATAATCCACTTGTGCTGCCCGATCGGGTGCGCCGCGCCGCTGCAAGGCAACGCTAAATGAAAAAGTTCGGAAATGAGTGAGAATGACGAGTTAAAAAAATTGTTTGAGGGCGTTATTCCTGAGCGACTTGATGAAGTCCTAAGCCTGATTGAATCTCACTCCGCTCAGTTCCGTAGAGTTGATGACAAAAGTGACTTCAATCTTGATGCGGGTGCATTTGGCGCAA
>CADEDJ010000027.1:3372-41325 GCA_902826055.1 uncultured Nitrosomonas sp.
CCAAGAGGGAAAGCCAAAAGATATAGAACAGGCTGCTGTATTCGACCTTGTACTCATGGCAACAACATATTTTTTCCTGCATGAGCTGAAACACGTGATCTTTAAATCGGAAGGAAGCTCACCAGAAGACCGCCTGATTGAGGAAATGGAATGTGATGCGTTTGCTGCAGAGAGGATGCTTTCGAAGATACGTGATTATTCTTCCGCAAGTGGCTATCCGGAAGATAAGGTGTTTATGAAAAGGTCAATTTCTATAGCGCTTGGAAGCGCTTTCCTTGCTGTCGCTACGCCCCGTCATAATTTAGGCGGAACCGCGACGCACCCTGCGGTTCATGACCGCTGGTCTGCTACCCTCGGAAGAATTGAGCTGGAGGAAGACGATTCTTACTGGCTATATTTTGCTTCGCTCGCCATCGCTCTATTGAAACACAGGAAGATTACTTTTCCTTCTCAGCTAGTGGTGAGTTATAAACAGTTGGCTGTAGCGACGATCAAAGCTCTGGAAGAGGCATCTAACAAATAGCTGCACGCGGATAAATTACTCGCTGCGTTCGCAATTTACCGGTGAGCAAAGCGTTAGGGCATATAAACAATTAGGTTCAGAGTGGTATGGTCGAAATAGATGATATACCGGAGAAATACTGGCATTGTCATGTAGAGCTGGTTGGTGATGGCAAAAAGAAAGACAGATCTGCAGTATTTAACGATTTAGCTTTTGTTTTAGCGCATTATAAGTCTCGTAATTTTTTTGCTTTTTTGCATGTCGCCCGCTTTCCTCAGCCAATCCTCATTAAATATCTGTGAAAGTTCTCACCACTTTTTACCGCTCGCTATGTGATATTCCGCACAGATTTCTTATCTTTTAAGCGTTAATTTATACAGGTGCAGTTATTTTAAAACGTAACTTTTTTGATACGGAGAAAGAAATGGCTATAGTAAAAACAAATGACAATCATTGGAAATTACCCCAAATGAACGGAATCGACATAATTTTTGATCATGGTAACGTTGAGGAAAATAGCATGCTCAGAAAAAACATTCATGACCATGAACTTGAAGCTACCGATTATCGCGAATGGGATTTATTGGATGAATTTTATGATGAAAGCGATGACGATTGGCTCGTCGATTTGGATCATCAGGTTTTTTTTAACCAAGACAATGAAAGCTGAAAAGTCATTGAACAAAAATGTAAAATGCTTCCCGAGTCATATGAAAATTTGATAACGTTGTGCGCAATAGATTCTTCCCCTTTAAAAGGCTAAAACTATTGCGTTGAAAAAAAACCACAGTGAAGTTGAAATAACGAGTAAAGTCTTACAAGCGATGAATTACTTAAACGATCTTTCGGTTGATCAAACCGCCCGGGCAACTGAACTTACTTTTAGACAATTTATACCGCCAGTCGATGATTTCGGTGAAGCACTAACATGGGATTTTGAAGCATTGTTTTCTACCTCGGTCGACAATGTAAATTTTTCAGATATATTTGTTTTTACGGGTACGGCAGGTGCAACCTACGACATATTCAGCAACAGCTTTTTCGACCCCTATGTTCTAAAGCTTTTTGATAATCAGGGCAAGGTGATTGCCACGGATGACTTTAGTGGGCTTAATGGCACTGATCACATTAAATTTTCGGCACCTTATGATGGTACATTTTATCTTGACCCTTCATGGCATCAAGGTTTTACCAGTGAGAGCAAATATGCTTCGATAGTTGTATACGAAGATCTCGATACCATACCCCCTAAATTTACAACATCTTCTCCGACTGTGTCGGTATTTAGTCCAGCAAATTCTGCAACAGGTATAACACTCGATAGCACTATTGTTCTGACATTTAATGAAGCCATTCAGAGAGGTACGGGACAAATCATCCTGAAAACGGCTGCAAACACTGTAACAGAATTGTTCGATTCAACGTCCAGCAATTTATTTATTTCGGGTAAAACCCTCACCATTGATCCTACTAACAATTTATCGAACAATACACAATACTTTGTTACGTTAAATTCCGGAGCGGTTATGGATTTAGCGGGCAATAGCAATTCCGCAATCAATTCTTACAGTTTTACCACTCTCGCAACAACATCCAACGACATAGACAGAATCTTTAACTGGGGTGAAAGCCAGTATGCTCATTTACTTTCTGGCCACGCGGAATCATTCGATATCTTTGGTTACTATGCCAGGCTATATACCAATGGTAATGCAATCGGCGAACAAAATAATAATATTTACTTTTATGATGGCGGCGCAAATGGTACGGGTGAAATCATTTGGGTTGGTACAACCCATGATTTTCTGCCCTATGCAATATCTGCAGGATTTTAAAGACGTTCAGAAAAGTATCGGCGCAAACGAGCTGTTGCGCCCAAGTCTATTCATTGAGTTTTTTCTTCAATACGGCATTGACCTGGGCAGGATTGGCCTTACCTTGGGTGGCTTTCATGATCTGACCGATCAATGCGTTAAAAGCCTTTTCTTTACCGTTACGATAATCAGCCACCAGTTGCGCATTGGCGGCCAACACTTGATCCACTAGCTGCTCGATGGCGCTATCATCAGAAATCTGTTTTAATCCTTTGAATTCAATGATGGCATCGACATCTTTTCCTGATTCTCCTTGCCACATACTCTCAAAAACTGTTTTAGCGGCCTTTCCGGAAATGGTTCCATCGCTAATACGCGTTAATAATGCAGCAAGTTGTTCAGGACTAATGGGACATGCGGAAATTTCGATGGATTCCTTGTTCAATTGCCCGCTAATTTCACCCATCACCCAATTGGCACACAATTTGGCTTGCGTCGGTAGCCTTTTTACCGCCGCTTCAAAATAATCCGCCATTTCACGTGAGCTTGTCAGTATGGAAGCGTCATAAGCGGATAGCGCAAACTCCGAAATATAGCGATTCCTCCGCACTTGCGGTAATTCCGGCAAAGATAACTTGATCTGATCAATCCAGCTTGATGAAATTTCCACCGGCAATAAATCCGGATCGGGAAAGTAGCGATAGTCATTGGCATCCTCTTTGCTGCGCATGGTACGTGTTTCGTCCTTATTGGCATCATACAGACGAGTTTCTTGCCGGATGGAGCCACCATCTTCAAGAATTTCGATCTGACGTCTGGCCTCATAATCAATTGCTTTTTCAAGAAAACGAAACGAATTCAGATTCTTAATCTCACAACGTGTGCCTAATTTCTCTGTGCCGCAAGGACGCACCGATACGTTGGCGTCACAACGAAATGAACCTTCCTGCATATTGCCATCGCAAATGCCGATCCAGCGTACCAGTGCATGCAATGTTTTCGCATAAGCCACGGCTTCCGCACTGCTGCGCATATCCGGCTCGGAAACAATTTCCAGTAGGGGCGTACCTGCCCTATTCAAATCAATGCCACTCATACCGTGAAAGTCTTCGTGCAACGATTTGCCAGCATCCTCTTCCAAATGCGCGCGCGTCAAGCGAACGTTTTTTTCCATACCGTCTACCTGAATCTGGATACTGCCACCCTGCACAATGGGTAATTCATATTGGCTAATTTGATAACCTTTCGGAAGATCCGGATAAAAATAATTCTTGCGCGCAAAAATGGAAGGCGAGTTAATTTTTGCACCGACCGACAATCCGAATTTAACCGCCCGCTCCACTGCGCCCTTGTTTAAAACCGGCAATACTCCCGGCAGTGCCAGATCAATTACACATGCCTGAGTATTCGGCGCTGCACCATAAGCGGTTGATGCGCCAGAGAAAATTTTGGATTGTGTCGAAAGTTGCGTGTGAACTTCGAGACCGATAACAATTTCCCACTGCATAATTAAATTTCCAACAAAATATAAGATTCAGAATATGCGTTATTGAATTAAACGGGTGACTTTAAATGCCAATCGGTTATTTGTTGAAACTGATGTGCAACATTGAGCATTTGGGCTTCCCGAAAATAATTACCAATGATGTGCAACCCGACCGGCCGGTTCTTTTCACCAAAACCAACGGGTATCGACATGGCCGGCAATCCTGTCAGATTCGCCGCACTGGTATAGATATCGGATAAGTACATCTGAATCGGATCACCGCTTTTTTCTCCCAAATTAAAAGCAACGGTAGGCGTTGTGGGTCCCATAATAATGTCGCACTGTTGATAAGCATCTGCAAAATCCTGGGCAATCAGGCGCCGCAATTTCTGAGCCTTAATGTAATAAGCATCATAATACCCGTGCGATAACACATAGGTGCCGATCAAAATGCGCCGCTTCACTTCCGCTCCAAAACCTTCAGCACGCGTTTTGCGGTACATATCACTCAAATCGCTATACGATTTGGCACGATAACCATATCGCACGCCATCGAAGCGCGACAAATTACTCGACGCTTCGGCAGGCGCTAGTACATAATAAACTGGGATCGATAACGGCGTATTCGGTAAAGCAATTTCTACAGTTGTTGCACCCAGTTTACGGTATTCATTTAAAGCATTCTCTATTGCAACTTCCACATCACGACTCATACCCTCAGCAAAGTATTCCTTAGGTAATCCAATTCGCATACCCGCTAACGGTTTTTCCAGGTCATGTGCATAATCTTCTTGCTCCCGCTGCAAACTGGTAGAATCACGCGGATCGAAGCCGACCATGGTATTGAGCAATAGCGCCAAATCTTCTGCCGATTTAGCCATAGGCCCCCCCTGATCGAGACTGGAAGCAAAAGCGATCATGCCATAACGCGACACCAAACCATAAGTAGGCTTGATCCCGGAAATGCCGCAAAGCGCCGCCGGCTGGCGGATGGAGCCTCCGGTATCGGTACCGGTTGCAGCAGGTGCTAATCGTGCCGCTACCGCACATGCCGCTCCACCTGAGCTACCACCAGGAACAGCCGCATGATCCCACGGGTTTTTTACGGGTCCATAGAAAGATGTTTCATTGCTTGACCCCATGGCAAATTCATCCATGTTAGTCTTACCAATATTGACTGCCCCTGCTTGGTTAAACCGTTCGATAACACCTGCATCATAAGGTGAAATAAAATTCGACAGCATTTTTGAACCACAGGTGGTTAACCAGCCTTTAGCACAGAAAATATCTTTCTGCGCGATAGGAATACCTGTCAGTGATCCGTTCTGCCCGGCAGCAATCAATTGATCGGCTACTCTTGCTTGTGCAAGACTTATTTCTTCATTGACCGTTATAAATGCATTGTACTCAGGATTAAGCGCTTTAATACGTTTGAGGAATTCTGTCGTTAACTCGGTACTGGAAATTTTTTTTCCAGCAAGCTGAGTGGAAAGCTGTTTAAGGCTGGCATTAAACATGATTGGTTACTAAAGAATAAATATTAAATTCTACACATAATATGCGTTTGTCTTGATAAGCTTTGGCGGTTTGTTCTCAGCAATTTTATGATTACATCGAGCGACTTTAGCTTATTCAATAACCTGAGGTACCAAATAGAGACCGGCTTCAACTTGTGGTGCAATTGCTTGGCATGATTCGCGTTGATCGGTTTCGGTGATCTCATCATCGCGCAATCGCTGCACCACACTTTGCGCGTGAGACATGGGCTCGACTGCAGCGGTATCAACCGCCTGCATGGTTTCAATCAAATTAAAAATACCGGATAACTGGCTCAAGGTAGCTTGCGCCTCATCCTCATTGATCTCAATATAAGCGAGATCAGCAATGCGTTTTACATCATTTACAGTAAGTGTCATGCTAAATGGGTAACCTTATATTTAAAGTAGTATTAGGGTATCATGCCCGGTTTAAACGGCGCATTATTTTTTGATGGTTAAAATTATATTCGCCTTCGTCATAAATCATAATTACTAAATAACGGATTTTGCCACTATGTTTAATTTCTTGAACAACAATATTCTTGGAAACTATTTTTCAACAGATATGGCGATTGATTTAGGCACAGCAAATACGCTCATCTATGTTCATGGTCAAGGTATCGTATTGGATGAACCATCGGTAGTGGCAATCCGCGAAGAAAGTGGCGCCAACGGCAAAAAAATGATCCAACAAGTCGGTCTTGCAGCTAAACAAATGCTTGGCCGCACACCCGGTAATATCACCGCTATCCGTCCTATGAAAGACGGTGTGATTGCAGATTTCACGGTAACCGAGCAAATGCTCAAGATGTTTATTCGAAAAGTAAATCCGCCGCGCCTCCTGTCAGCTAATCCACGAATTGTCATTTGCGTGCCTTATGGTTCTACGCAAGTGGAGCGACGCGCGATTCGTGAGGCGGCTTATGGTGCTGGCGCGCGCAAAGTTGAACTCATTGAAGAGCCCATGGCCGCCGCTTTGGGTGCCGATCTTCCCGTAGAATCACCAACCGGCTCGATGGTAGTTGACATTGGTGGAGGTACGACAGAGGTCGGAATCATTTCACTTGGTGGTATCGTTTATTCCAACTCTGTACGTGTGGGTGGCGATAAATTTGATGAATCCATCATTAATTATATCCGCCGCAACTACGGCATGTTAATTGGTGAAGTCACTGCAGAAATTATCAAAAAGGAAATTGGTTCGGCTTTTCCCGGCTCAGAAGTACGCGAAATCGAAGTTAAAGGGCGCAATCTAGCGGAAGGTATTCCACGTAGTTTCACCATTTCCAGTAATGAAATCTTAGAAGCATTAACAGAGCCGTTGAACAGCATTGTCAGCGCCGTTAAAACCGCACTTGAGCATACACCGCCGGAATTGGGAGCGGATATCGCTGAAAAAGGCATGGTCATGACAGGTGGCGGTGCTTTATTACGCGATGTTGATCGCCTGTTGATGGAAGAAACCGGCTTATCAGTCATCGTAGCAGATGATCCTTTGACATGTGTTGTGCGCGGCGCGGGTATTGCCCTGGAAAATATGGATCGCACCATTGGCATTTTTGCTCGTGATTAAATCATCGCAGCTAACGAATTTTCACGGATATATTGAATTTGGAAGCAAGACTAGATTATTGAATACTGGACATAATGAAAACCGCACCTCAGTTTTTCAGACATGGACCAGGCCCACTTGCACGGCTGTTTGTATTCGTATTGCTGTCTTGCTTGTTAATTACCGAAGATCTACGCTTCAAACATTTTCCGCAATTGCGTCAAACGATAGGCATCATTATTTTTCCGCTGCAAAAAATTGCTTATTTTCCCATTGAGATTTATGATCAAGTCAATGAACTAATTGCCAATTTCAACTTATTTGAAGAAAATATCAGATTAAAACAGCGATACCTTGAAGATCGTGAACAATTGTTAAGATTGTATGCCTTAGAAGCTGAAAATAAGCAATTACGTCAATTACTCAGCGCTATGCAACAGATTGAAGTCAGTACTCAGACCAAAGCTGTTCTTGCTGAAATCCTATATACTCCCCGTGACCCGTTCAATCACAAAATTACTTTGAATAAAGGCAGCTATCACGGTATACAACTGGGTCAGGCCGTAATCGATGATAAAGGTATTGTAGGGCAAATCACTCAACTGTATCCGTGGTCATCAGAAGTCACCTTGGTGACTGATAAGAATCAATCTGTCCCCGTACAAGTGTTGCGCAATAGCTTGCGCTCAGTAGTTTCCGGTTCAGGAAAAAACGACGAACTGGAAATACGTTATTTATCGATCAATACTGATATTCAGCGTGATGATTTGCTAGTCACTTCAGGCATTGGTGGTGTATATCCTCCAGGAATTCCCGTGGCTAAAGTACTCAGAATTGAACGAGATCCGACGAATGATTTTGCGCAAATCATCAGTACGCCAATTGCTGGTGTTGACAGAAACCGGCAGGTTCTGATTCTAGCACTGCCGCCAACACCAATTGAATCCACAGAGATGCCTCAAATTGAATCCCAAGCCGATTAAAAATAAAAATTTAAGTCCTGATGAATATTTTGGGGAAGATATTTATATACCCCCAAGCAATGGCTATATTGCCATAACGCTGGCGATCGCACTCATTCTCAATTTCATACCGTTTCATGCGAATTTCGTGGTATTCCGCCCTGATTTCGTAGCGATCGTAATTATTTACTGGAATATTACTCATCCACACAAAATGGGAATGAGCATTGCTTTTGCCATGGGATTAATGATGGATGTTGGTAACACGGGCATTCTCGGACAACATGCTTTAGCTTATTGCATAGTTGTGTATCTCACGCTTATATTTGGGCGGCGATTGCGAATCTTCAATTCAATGCAGCAAGCACCGCAGATAGGTTTTATTTTACTCATAATGCAGATAGTCATTGTTTTAGTTGCTGCATCCGGTGGATCTGATCCGCCGGCATGGTCCTATTATTTTGCCACGATAACCGGCTCCTTGTTATGGGCTCCTGTTTCACTGCTGTTACAAGTTCCACTCAAACAAAAATCTGATCCGAATGCACTATGAAACATAATGTAGAATTGCGCGATCATCCTGCAGAATTACGCAAGTTTCGTTTGCGTCTTGGTATAAGCGCAGGATTTGTCGTAATATTTTTCATGTTATTGTATGCGCGATTTTATTACTTACAAGTTGCCCAGCAAGATCATTACCATACGCTAGCTGAAGCTAATCGAATTTCTATTCTGCCGATTGTTCCCAATCGTGGCTTAATTTATGATCGTAATGGTAAGGTTCTGGCGCAGAATTATTCAGCGTACGCACTTGAAATTGTACCCAGTAAAGTTGCGGATATTGAATCGACGATCGACGAACTGGCAACTATTATAGAAATTACTCCGACTGACCGGCAGCGTTTTAAAAAATTAATGAAAGAAAGCAAGCGCTTCAAAAGCTTGCCACTCAGAAATCGTCTGACAGATGTTGAAATTGCAACTTTTGCAACTAACCGATACCGTTTTCCTGGGGTCGAAATCAAAGCACGTGTTTTTCGCCAATATCCAGAAAAAGAAATGGTATCGCATGTCATTGGTTATATCAGCCGCATCAATGACCGTGATCTTGAGCAACTGGAACAAAATGAAGAACTGAATAATTATCGCGGCTCTCAATACATTGGTAAAATTGGCATTGAGCAAAGTTATGAAAAACAACTTCACGGTATTACAGGTTTTGAGGAAGTTGAAACTGATGCGGCAGGACGCTCGATTCGTGTTCTTTCACGTACGCCTCCGGTCTCCGGTAATAATTTAATTCTTTCACTTGATCTCGGTCTACAAGATGCAGCAGAAAAAGCTTTTGGTGACCGGCGTGGCGCATTGGTCGCACTCGATCCCAATAACGGCGAAGTACTCGCTTTTGTCAGCAAACCCGGATACGATAATAATCTCTTCATCGGCGGGATTGATCAGGAAAATTGGAACTTACTTAACAATTCAATAGACCGGCCGCTTAACAACCGGGCATTACGCGGCGTTTATCCGCCAGGTTCCACTTTTAAACCATTTATGGCGTTAGCTGCGTTGGAGCTTGGCAAACGTACAGCAGAATATAGCATTAATGATCCCGGATATTTCTCGCTCCCCGGTGTTGATCGTCGCTATCGCGATTGGAAGCCAGGCGGACATGGCCGAGTCAACTTACATAAATCATTGGTTGTCTCATGCGATACGTATTACTACGGACTTGCCAACGATCTCGGAATCGACAACATCCATAGCTTTATCGGTCAATTCGGGTTAGGTAAGAAAACTGGCATCGATATTGAAGGCGAAGTTTCCGGATTACTGCCTTCAGCCGAATGGAAAATGAAGCAATTCAAGCAGAAGTGGTACGCAGGCGACACCATTTCTGTGGCAATCGGCCAAGGTTATAATCTTACAACCCCGCTACAACTTGCTTTTGCCACCATGATTATTGCCAATAATGGTAAAGCGTATCTTCCACGTTTGGTTAAGCAAATTCAAAATAGCCAAACAGGCACGATCGAGGAAATTCCCCCGAAATTACTCAAAAAACTCAAGCTGAAACCTCACAATCTTGAAGTCGTCAAAAATGCATTAGTAGATGTCACGCGCCCTGGTGGTACAGCGGCAAAGGCTGCTATCAATGCTGCCTATACCTTTGCAGGCAAAACAGGCACATCGCAAGTGATTGGTATAAAACAAGGCGAACGTTACAACGAAAAATCTATTAATGAACGCCATCGTGACCATGCTATGTTTATTGCATACGCACCTGCAGAGGATCCTAAAATTGCACTAGCCGTGCTCATTGAAAATACCGGAACGGGTGGCTCAACGGCAGCGCCCGTTGCCAGGCAAGTATTTGATTATTTTTTATTAGGCCAGCAACCGGAAGCAACAATTGCGCAATTTTCTGAAGCTGTTGACAATCATGAGCATGAACATCTTTAAAAAACAGCATCCATTCATCCATACCTCATAACCCACATTAGCTTAGCTTATGATTGAGATAAAGAAAATTTGGCATTATTTTGTACGCTATATTGATGGCTTTTTATTGATTGGAATTGTTGCGCTGATGTCAGTGGGATTAACCGTACTATATAGTGCTACGGGAGGTAATATCAGCAAAGTCAGTCATCAAGCCATTAATATATCGATTGCATTGGTGGTAATGTGGATGGTTGCCAATATCCCTTTACAACAAATCAAGCGGCTTGCGCTTCCAATGTATATGATGGGCTTAGCTCTGCTTATAGGTGTAGCTTTATTTGGAGAAATCAGTAATGGTGCCCGGCGTTGGTTAGATATAGGCATTACGAAGATTCAACCCTCTGAACTGATGAAAGTTGCTATTCCGCTTATGATGGCTTGGTATTTCGACAAGCATGAAATCACTTTGCGTTTACGGGATTATCTAGGGGCAACAATATTATTAATGCTGCCTGTTTTCTTGATCTTAAAACAACCTGACTTAGGTACTGCAATTCTGATTGCAACTAGCGGTTTTTATGTATTATTTTTAGCAGGATTGTCGTGGCGTATTATTATTGGATTAATTGCAATCGCAGCAGGCAGTTTTCCGATATTGTGGTCGACCATGCATGACTATCAGCGTCAGCGGATTATGACATTATTGGATCCATCGCAAGATCCACTCGGTGCCGGCTACCACACCATTCAGTCGTCCATTGCCATTGGGTCTGGCGGTGTTATCGGTAAAGGGTGGCAAAATGGGACACAAACCCAATTAGATTTTTTGCCAGAACAAAGTACAGACTTTATCTTTGCCGTTTTCTCAGAAGAATTTGGATTGATTGGCAATACGTTATTGCTACTGCTCTATCTCATCGTAATCGGACGTTGCCTAGTCATTACGGCGAATGCCTCAACGCAGTTTACACGCTTGATTGCCGGATCAATAACACTGACTTTCTTTACTTATATTTTCGTTAACATGGGAATGGTTAGTGGTATCCTTCCAGTTGTGGGTGTTCCACTTCCACTCATTAGTTATGGCGGCACATCAATGGTGACAATGCTGCTCGGTTTTGGTATTTTGATGAGTATTCAAACACATCCTAAGCTCATAAAGACATGACAATTTTATTTCTTACATCATCACGCACCAATAAATATTCTTTGTCTGTAACAACATCATTACCTGCTGCATTGGCATGCGCAGTAATTTTTGCAATGTTATCCGCATGTAGCAGTACACCCCAACACAATAGTACGCTGCAGCAGAAGAAACATTCGACTTCGGCTACTACTCATTCTGGTTTAGGATCAGTCACCAGAAAGGGTGGGGGTTACTATCTGGATGATGGTCCTGGAGATAATCCTCCGCCTAACCTACATTTGGTTCCTGATGCTACTCCCAGAACCGAGCCGCTTCGTGCAGCAAATATGCAACCTTACATGGCATTGGGAAAATACTTTAAACCGATGACTGAGCTTCGTGCTTACAAAGAACGTGGTATCGCTTCATGGTATGGCCGACGTTATCATGGTAACAATACTGCATCCGGGGAAGTTTACGATATGTATGCCATGACGGCAGCTCATCCGACTTTGCCGCTACCCAGTTATGTGCGAGTAACCAATTTGGAAAATAGCAAATCAATTATTGTACGTCTCAATGATCGCGGGCCTTTTTTATCTGACCGTCTCATTGATCTCTCCTATACCGCAGCATACAAATTAGGAATACTTGCAGGCGGTAGCAGTCATGTAGAGGTTGAAAGTATATTGCCGGGCGATAATCCGATCAAACCTGTGGCTGATCAATTGTCCACTTCACTTCCAGCTATAGCGGACAACACTGCAGAAATTACAGCAGTTTATCTGCAACTGGGAGCATTTGGTTCATCCGATAATGCACATAATTTTCTCAGTCAAGTACGGAAGAAAATCCCTTCGCTCAACAATTCTATGAATATCACAAAAAATAATGGCTTGTATAAAATTCATGCAGGCCCCTACTCAAACCAGATTATCGCCAAGCAAGCTGCTACCACCATATCTCAACAGCTAGCCATTACTCCCCTTTTGGTTATAGATTAGAGCCAAAAAAAATCCCTATTGCAAGCAATAGGGATTAAAGGGCCTCGTCATAGAACCGTCAATCGCAACCCAAAATCAATGTAAAGCACCTTTTTCAATACGGCATTACATCGTATTCACATCTCACATTCGAAATTAAGCAAGATTGCGATAATCTGCTTTCACTATAATACGTACCGAGTACTTATGAAGCGCAAAACAGAGCATTAATTTACCCCTATATCCAATGAATGACTGTGGCTTTTCGCACGTTCATGCTCAAAATCAAGCATTTTTCTGCTGCATCCATATTAGCTGCACCCCAAAAACTGTCATAGATTGTATTTTGACTCCTCAAGTCGTCCTGCGAAAAGATGCATCAAGCCATATATTTGATTCAAATGATAGTGCTATACTCAAACGTGATTATCATCGGCAAGAAAGATCAATTTTATGGTCATATATTCCCCACAATAATGAATATCACTTTATCTATGTGTAACTGCGAAAATCAATAAGTTAAAAAATAATAATGCTAACATCTGCGGTAATAATGCCCATTAACCATGCTTTGCGTCGCGAAGGGTGGCCTTGTGAACGGCTTAAAATCTACACCGGCCGAATTTTTTGCATTCAAATTCCTTTCTTAGTTCATTGCAAAACCCTGATTAACGAAAAAGGTGAAATACAAAGTGTAGATGATAGTTATCATGCGGATACAACGATTACTTTGCCTCCGTTTGCTCTGCCCGGATTGCTCACCCAGAAAGCAGTTGCTTTTGAACAAATGACTGTTACCGGCGATAAATCTTTTGCTGATGAATTAATCACTATCGGCAAGCAAATTAATGTCAACATGATTATTGAACAAGAGCTGAGCCAAGTAATGGGAGATTTGGCAGCTCATCGCATCGTCAATACAAGTGAACATCTTATACGATGGCAAACTGAAAATTTTGAGCGGATTTCTCATGCTCTAGCTGAATATTGGACAGAAGAAAATACTTTTTTAACAAAACACACTGCTATGAATCAATGGGTTCAAGATATTAAAAACTTGCAGTTAAATATTGAGAAACTTGAACAACGATTAAATAAATTAACCCAATCGCTACCATAACTCGCACCTATTTAACGCAATTCATTTTCCCGTATAAACAGAAGAATCGGCAATTATCCACATACTCAATAACCATAAATCAACCGTGTTTAATCTCACTAATTAAATTCAAACATCAATCAGAAAATTTATATCACTCATGCGCCTATTACGCTTATTAAAAATACAATTGGTTGCTTTTCAGTTTGGATTGGATGAATTTGTATTGAGTCACAGCCGATTGAAATTCCTGCGAATAATTGTACGCACCCTCACTTTCTGGCGAAAACTCGATAAACCTAGGGGAGAAAGATTACGACGTGCACTGGAAACACTGGGGCCAATTTTTGTCAAATTTGGTCAAATGCTGTCCACTCGGCGCGACCTTCTACCACAAGACATCGCCGACGAGTTAGCCAAGCTGCAAGATCAAGTACCACCCTTTCCTTCAAAACTTGTACTATCCACTTTGGAAAAAGAATTTGGCCAAAAAATCAATGAAGTATTCTTTAAATTCGATGACATACCAATCGCCAGTGCGTCAGTTGCACAAGTACATCTAGCGCTATTACATGATGGTACCGAAGTGGCTGTAAAAATATTGCGCCCGAATCTGGCACCCGTTATTACACATGATATTGCATTGATGGACACGGGTGCATGGTTAGCTGAAAAACTTTGGGCCGATGGCAAGCGTTTAAAACTACGCCAAGTCGTATCTGAATTCGCACGCCACTTGGATGATGAGCTTGATCTGATGCGCGAAGCCGCGAATTGTAGTCAATTGCGGCGTAATTTTCTGAATTCGCCGCTGCTATTGGTTCCCGAAGTATATTGGGACTATTGCCGTAACGGCGTAATGGTGATGGAACGTGTCACGGGCATCCCCATTAGCCATGTTGAGACTTTGCAACAACAAGGTATTGATATCCCTCAATTAGCCCGTGTTGGCGTAGAAATATTTTTTACCCAAGTATTCCGCGATGGCTATTTTCATGCCGACATGCACCCCGGCAACATCTTTGTAGGTGAAAATGGCCGCTATATCGCCGTTGATTTTGGCATTATGGGAACATTGAGCGACCAGGATAAGAACTACTTGGCGCAAAACTTTTTAGCTTTCTTCCGCCGCGATTATGCGCGTGTTGCACAGGCGCATGTTGAGGCAGGATGGGCACCTAAAGATACGCGAGTCGATGACTTTGAAGCAGCTATTCGTGCCGTTTGTGAACCTATTTTTGATAAGCCACTGAAAGAAATATCCTTCGGGCGCGTTCTGATGCAGTTATTTCAGGCTTCAAGACAATTTAACGTAGAAATACAGCCACAATTAGTATTGCTGCAAAAAACACTGCTCAATATTGAAGGTCTGGGTCGCGACCTTGACCCCAATCTTGACCTCTGGAAGACAGCCAAACCTTTTCTAGAACGTTGGATGGCCGAACAAATCGGTTTGCGGGGATTTACCAGTCGCATACAAAAAGAAGCTCCGAATTGGGCCATTATTCTGCCGGAATTCCCTCGCCTGATCCATCAAGCTTTTTCTGAAAATAGAAATCATGCATTAGAAAAAAAAATGGCAGATCTGGTTGCTGAAGAAAAACGCCAAAACCGGCTACTGGCTCTCATTGCGATTTTGTTAGCTGGTTTGTTATTCTGGCAAATATTTAATTAGCCGCCACTACAAATTTGTAGCAGCGCATTAAATTAATGTACTGAATGTGTCAGTATATTTTGACAAATCGGATACTTCTTCAGCGGGAAAAGTAATGGTACTCATTGAAATCCGGAATGTAACCAAGCGGTTTGGAGATTTTATTGCCGTTGATAACGTCAGTATTGAAATCAAAGCTGGCGAATTCTTCACCATACTCGGCCCATCTGGATGTGGTAAAACAACGCTGTTACGTATGATCGCTGGCTTTGATGC
The DNA here is from genome assembly GCA_902826055.1 of uncultured Nitrosomonas sp. GTDB lineage: Bacteria > Pseudomonadota > Gammaproteobacteria > Burkholderiales > Nitrosomonadaceae > Nitrosomonas. Next base: position 18,813 of record CADEDJ010000027.1, read on the forward strand.
ACCCGATAGTGGTCAAATTCTACTGGAGGGTAAGGACATTATTGATGTTCCCCCTGAAAAGCGCCCGTTTCATACAGTTTTCCAAAGTTACGCCTTATTTCCCCATATGACGGTGGCCGACAATATTGGATTTCCGTTAAAAATGGCAGGTAAAGCACGCCATGAAATCATGACGCTTGTAACCAAGGCATTGGAAGAAGTTGAACTTTCCCAATTTGGCAATCGCTACCCCCACGAATTGTCCGGTGGTCAAAAACAACGGGTAGCATTCGCCCGGGGACTTATCAATCAGCCACGCTTATTGTTATTGGATGAGCCTTTGGGTGCGCTGGATGAAAAATTGCGTGAAAATATGCAACGGGAATTAATTAATTTACAGGCCGAAGCCGGTGTTACTTTCATTTATATCACTCATGCCCAGAATGAAGCATTAGCTTTATCGCATCGCATTGCTATCATGAATCGAGGGAAAATTGAACAAGTAGACGAACCTGCTAGAATTTATAATTTTCCAATGAATCGTTTTGTCGCCGACTTTATTGGAAAAATAAATATGCTGGATGCATCGGTCATTGAAGTATCTACTTTCCATTTAAAATTAAGAGTCGCAGGGCTGGGAGAAATCACGGTACCGGCGAAAGCTTGCATAAAAATTAATGACCAAGGTGTTCTGGCTGTGCGTCCCGAGCAAATTCGCATTGCGCCTGAAACATCAGAAATACACAGCGAATTGCAGTTTATGGGAAAAATAAAAGGGTTCTTTTATATCGGCGATGTCACCACCTATAATATCGAGCTCCCTAATAATACGTGGATTGAAGCGTTACTTCCCAATTCTGAACCAGGCCATGCTAAGCTTTTTGATATCGGCGATACTGTAGTTGTCAGTTGGCAAGAACAATCTGCACAATTCTTACCTAATTAGCTCACCATTACATTAATTGGCATGCAGATTTCCAGAAATCTCGTTAAATGGTTGATTAGCGGCCCGCCGCTTTTATTTTTGTTGATTTTCTTTGTAGCGCCGAGCCTAATCATGATACTTACCTCTTTCCGCCTTCCAGGTGAATTTGGCGGATTGGCTCCCCTTTATATTCTGCCTGACAAGGCAAATACAGATTCTGGATTGACGATTGAAACCTATCAATTTTTTTTCAGCGATTTTATTTATGTGGAGGTTTTCCTAAAATCTTTTGCAGTTGCAATATTTACTACAATCATTTGCATTACCTTGGCTTATCCTTTGGCATTACTGATCGCACGCAGCCCAAGAAAATTTCGTAATTTAATGATCATGCTCGTTGTCCTGCCTTTTGCCAGTAATTTCCTGATCCGCATTTATGCGTGGATGATTATCCTTGGCCCGGAATCGGCTTTAAGTCACATAATCAATAGTACATTAGCTTTTTTTGACATTGCGCCAGTCACATTACTATTTTCTCCATTCGCGGTACTCATCGCAATGATTTACGTCCACCTACCCTTTATGATCTTGCCGCTCTATACCAATTTGGAAAAGCATGATCCTATTTTGTTGGATGCCGCACAAGACTTAGGTGCGAATGCTTGGCAGCGCTTCTGGTATGTTACTTGGCCACAATCTTTGCCTGGAATTTTTTCTGGATCAGCTTTGGTTTTCGTTCCGGTCTTGGGGATGTTTGCAATTCCGGATATTCTGGGTGGAACAGGCGATATCATGATCGGTAATCTGATTAAAGATCAATTTCTCGGAACGAGAGATTGGCCATTCGGTGCGACACTTTCAATCATGTTGACGCTGGCTGTATTAAGTATCACCGGATTGTTTTCCTGGTTTGCCAGACCGGCTGGCAAATTTGCATAAACCATGTCAAATTCTTTTCTCAAAAAGTTAACATGCAGCGTCGCATGACCACTCTGTGGATAGTATCCATTCTGATCTACGCTTTTTTGTATATACCGCTGATCGTTGTAGTTGTGTTTTCTTTCAACAACTCGAAACTTAATGCCGAATGGGTTGGATTCACTTTACATTGGTATCAGACTTTATTTCATAACCATGAAATGCTATTGGCTGCACGTAATTCACTAATCATCGCGATTAGCGCCAGTACTTTGGCAACCTTGCTGGGAACCATGGCGGGCCTGGCAATTCATCGTTATAAGCTGAAAGTATTACCAATACTAGCATTTACACCCGTTGCCATGCCTGAAATCTTACTAGGTGTTTCACTGCTGTTATTTTTCCTGCAAGTGCTCAACATGACGCTGGGCATGTTCTCGATTATTATTGCCCACACAACTTTCTGCATTGGATTTGTCGCTATCATTGTGCGCGCGCGCCTCCAGGGAATGGATGATTTAATTTTTGAAGCTGCCAGAGATTTGGGTGCAACCCCCTGGCAAACTTTTTACCATGTTACTTTACCTTTAATAAGACCGGCTATCATAGCTGGTGCTTTAATGTCATTTACCCTTTCAATTGACGACTTTGTTATTACTTTTTTCACCAAGGGTGTTGGCGAACCTATTCTGCCCATTCAGATTTACACCATGATCAAAGTTGCTATCACTCCGGAAGTCAATGCTGTTTCAACATTACTCATGTTATTGACATTGACATTGATTATCGTGGCAACTCGATTTGATACCAGTGTGTTGCGTAGTGAATCAAAATAGTCATATGCCAGATTCATTACGAAAACTGATTCAGTGTTGTTTAGTGCTATTCTTCACAATTTCAATCATATCCTGCAACAAACAAAATCATGCATCGAAAGCTACTCCACCCATATTGCAGGTATTTAATTGGAACAATTACATCGCTGCCGAAACTATTCAACGTTTTGAGAATTTTTGCAATTGTCAGGTTGAACAAGACTACTACTCCGATAATGAGGAAATGTTGGCAAAACTAGCTGCGGGAGCCACTGGATATGATCTAATCATACCCACAGGAAATGCCGTGGACACTCTGATACGTCAGCATGTTCTGCTCCCTTTAAACAAGACATTGCTACCGAATTTAAAGAATATTCATCCCGTTTATCTCAATACACCATTCGATCCTGCCAACGAGTATTCTGTGCCTTATGCTTATACACTCACTTTACTTGGGTATAATAAAAATAAAATCGAGGAACTTCAGCTACCGACTGATACGTGGGCGATTATCTTTGAACCTGAATACCTCAAGAAAATAAAAGGCCGCGTTACCGTACTCGATAGCCCGCGTGAATTAATGGCAGCCGCACTGTTATACTTGGGTTATGCAGCGAATGATCAAAATGAAGTCCATTGGAATCAAGCCAAGGAATTAATTATTCGAGCAAAACCATATTGGGCGGCATTTAGCAATACTTCATATATTCGTGAAATAGCCATCGGCGATCTATGGGTAGTACATGGTTATTCAAACGATTTATATCAGGCTGCGATGGATGCAAAAAAAACCGGACGTGGTTTCGAAATAGATTATACGATCCCTATACAAGGTGCGGTTATGTCGCTGGATAGTATGGTTCTGCATAAAAATGGGAAGAATCCAGACTTAGCTCACCAATTTATTAATTTCATGCTTGATGGCAAAAATTCTGCTGAACTGACAAATATGATCGGATCAGGTAACCCTAATCTGGATGCTATACCATTTATTAGAAGGGAATTAATGCACAATCAGGCAATATTTCCAGACGAAAATACATTGTCGCGATTGCAAATGATCACGGATCTTAACCGAAAACAACGGCGGATACTTAGCCGCATTTGGACTGAGATCAAATTACGTTAATCCATATTTTATTAATTTACATTCTGTCGTCGTTTATTATGAGCTACTATCAATACCATGTTTTTTTCTGTACCAACCAGCGTGAAGGCAATGCCAAGTGTTGTAACAATTTTTGTGCACAAGATTTGCGCGATTATGCCAAGCAACGCATTAAATCGCTAAAACTGGATGGGAAGAAAAAGATTCGTATCAATAATGCAGGCTGCCTTGATCGCTGCGATGAAGGCCCAGTTATCGTTATTTATCCAGATGAAACTTGGTATACCTATATCGATGCAGAAGACATTGACGAAATTATTGATGAACACTTGATCAAAGGAAAAATTGTTGAGCGTCTTAAAATTTAAAACCGCACGTCATGACTTCTGTATTTAAGGTAATTGCGTGAATACCTTCGTGCTGAACCGATGTTTCCTTGATGGGCCTGCTGGAAAGCTAGAAACCGTTATTGGAGAGCCTCAATCAATCCCTCAAGGGATTGCTGTCATTGCACACCCGCATCCCCAGCATGGTGGAACTATGGATAATAAGGTTGTGCATACGATATTTACTACCTTGCTAGATCTCGAATTCATTACAGTTAAATTCAATTTTCGTGGCGTAGGTCAGAGTGAAGGCGCATTTGACCAAGGTATTGGTGAAATCCAAGATGTGATTGCTGTAGTTGATGCGATTCGCGGCCAGTTTAGACAACATTTAATAAATAAACCGCTGCTATTGGCAGGATTTTCATTTGGAGGTGCAGTTCAGCTGCATGTCGCTCACAAATTAAACCCGCAATACCTTATTTTGGTCGCTCCGTCAGTAATTAATCTGCAAGCGCCGGAAGTCCCGGAAACTACCCACTATGCTTTGATTATTCAAGGCGATAAAGATAATATCGTGTTGCCTGCTACGATTCTCGCCTGGGCAACTCCTCGGTCTCAGCCCATCGTGTTTATTCCTGGTGCAGAGCATTTTTTCCACGGCAAGCTATCAATACTCAAGCAAATAATACAGGCAGCCTTTATTAGAAAAGAAGCTTACCAACCCATTATTCAACCAATCGGTGTTGTATAGCATAGCGAACCAATTGCGCATTATTCTTCATATTCATTTTTTCCAGGATACGAGTCCTATACGTACTCACCGTTTTAATGCTGAGCGATAATTTGTTCGCAATTGCGGTCAATGATTCTCCCGAGACGATAAGTTTAAAAACATGAAGCTCTCGATCTGAAAAAGTAGTGTGTGCCAATAAGCCAGTATCTAGTCCTGGATTAAATAGCAGTTTCTCGGCAAGTTCAGGATTTACATATTTACCACCCTTTGCAATTCTCCGAACCACATGAATCAGCAAATCTGTTGGGCTATCCTTGGTCAAATATCCTGAGGCTCCCGAACGAATGGCTCTAATGGCATACTCATCCTCGGGATACATGCTGAGTATCAGAATACGAGCGGTAGCATTCATTGAAAAAATTCTTTTTAAAACATCTAAGCCATTAATATCCGGAAGATTAATATCCAATAAAATAATATCCCACTCACAATCGCGCGCTTTTTTGAGAATATCCTTTCCATCAACAGCCTCTGCCACAACTTCAATATCATCTACTTCGCTAAAAATCCTTCTTATCCCATCACGAAATAAAGCATGATCATCAGCAATCAGAACTTTAATCATTTATTGATTCCTCATGTAATCCCATCATTATCAAAGGTATTCTCAATGATATTATACTTCCTCCCGAAGGCGAACCACTGACTTCGAGCTTTCCACCCAATTGTTGCGCTCGCTCTTTCATGCCAATTATTCCAAAAGATCCCGGGCTCGACAATCGCGGTTGAGTGATACCGATGCCATTATCTTTAATTGAAATGATAAGCATGTCCTCATCTTCTAGCAGTTCAACATTCACCTTAGAAGCTCTTGCATGCTTGGCAATATTGATAAATGCTTCCTGGATAATCCTAAAAATGCTGGTTTCATGATGCTTATTGATGCGCGATAAATCCGAAGTAATCGATTCAAGTGAACATTGGATATTGGTTCGTTGCTCAAATTCACGTATCAGCCATTCAATAGCACCACACAATCCTAGGTTATCGAGTACATTGGGGCGCAAATTAACGGAAACCCTGCGCGCGGTCTCAATAGCTTCCCCCGTTAATTGGTAAAGCGATTTGATTCGTTCATGCATGGGTTCAGCACTTATTTTTTTTAAAAGCCAGTCCAAATCCATTTTAAGAACAGTCAAAGTTCCTCCCAATACGTCATGAATTTCTCGTCCAATACGCGTCCTTTCTTCTTCTCTGACATCTTGTAGATGCGTTGTCAAATGACGTAAATTCTCGATTAATTTTTTGTGCTCAGTAATATCTTCTACCATGCATAAATGACAAGCCTCCAATTCCCCGACCATCTCAAACAAAACGATAGACATTTCAATCCAAATAACCGATGTATCGGTATGCACAATTCTTTTGACTATTTTTGAATCATGGATTTGTTCATTAATGATCCGTTTTATGTCGTCGCGGTAGGAAAGTAAATCGTCTGGATGAATAATGGCGGATTGATTCATACCTAGAAGTTCAGCCATACTTCTACCCGTTATCGATGCGTACCTCGGGTTAATATCGTAATAGGTACCAGTTTGTAAATTGATTAACGCAATACCCAATGGAGCTTTCTCAAAAATTGTCTGGAACCTTTTTTGCGCTCTTTTGCTGTTTTCCTCTATACGTTTTCTCTCGATGGAATAACGGATGACGCGAGCCAAAACACCCTTTGACAGGCTGCCCTTGACAAGGTAGTCTTGCGCCCCTGCTGCAATCGTTTTAATTGCAAGTTTTTCATCATCTCTGAAAGATAACACCGCAATCGGTATACTCGCAGCCTTATCACGCAACAAATTGATTGTTGCAATACCATCGCTATCCGGTAAAGTAAGATCCGATAAGATCAAATCAAATGAATGCTTCTGAAGTAGTTCAAGCGCAGAATTCAATCGTTCCGTATGAATTACGCTTATCTGATCCCCCATGGCTTGTTGCAGATCATTTTGTACAAGAATTGCATCACTTTCATTATCTTCAATGAGTAAGACATTAATTTTAGAAGAAATCATGCGTAAATGACTTTAGTAATACTGCTGAAGTAAAAATAAGTCATTAAAATTTCCTAGTTTAAGCTGAAAACAGTTTGGTAAGTCTCATGCCTTAAGTTTTGCCAATTGTTCTTTCAATTCCTTGATTTCATTTTCTGCGCGCAGCTGTGAGGTAACATCAAGTTGAACGCCAAGAAAATATAGAAGATTTCCCTTGGTATCAAAAAGTGGCGATAATACGAGGTGGTTATAAAATAACTCACCGTTTTTACGATAATTGCGTAGCGTTACCTCAATGGATTCTTTTTTCTTTAACGCCTCCCGCAGCTTAGCGACAGCTGCTTGATCATGCTCATTTCCTTGCAAAAAACGGCAGTTCCTGCCAACTGTTTCTGCCAGTGTATAGCCAGTAATTGTTTCAAATGCTTTGTTAACATAAACTAACGGCATATCCTCTTGGTCAGGATCAGCTAGTGATACGCCATTTACACAAGAATCAAGAATCTTGGACAGTACTTGTGGAATTAATCCAGGGTCTTTTTCTACAATAAAATCCATGACTTTTCTCCAGGTTAAACGATTACTAGCTCAATAAAAAAGAAACCAATTCTCATTAATTCATAACTTCACATCAGTTTGCTCTGCCTCAATTAATCTTTTTATATTTTTTACTGTTCTTTCAGTTCCATCCTGCACAGCAATCCGTACCAGCTTCTCAAAGGGTCTTACATGCAAATCGAGACTTAATAATTCAAAAATAAAAGTTAATCTACTGTCTGTTGCCGTGATTGACTCAATCACATAATCACAGCGATAGGGATTAGAAACACCTTCAAAACAAACACGCACACCGGCATCAAAAATTTTTACTTTAAATGTTGACTCAGATCGGTTACCTTGATCAATACGCACTTGGCGGCACAAAGCGCCCTGTTTGATAGGACCATCGGTAAGCTTCTCCAGCTCTTTGACTTCTGGCGACCATCGCGGATAGTTAACCATCAAATCAATACCAATAAAGTTAAAAAGCCTATCATTTGGGCTTTGAATGACTACACTGGCCTTACCAATTACAGGGTTGTCTTTAAACAAACCAAGCATACAATATCTCCTGTCTAAAGCTTGTTAAACCAGGTAAGTATCAATTCCTGCAAGTAGAAAATCATACTGCGCTTCAACTAATTCTTTAATTGCTAGCGCAGGCATGCCTGTTACAATATTGCCCGTTGTCCCAAGCCAGCCCACAGCATCAGTTGGGCCTAAGCTAACAACATAACCCAAATCATGATGAAGGTACGGTTCAAGCAATCCTGGGAATCCTGAATGCCGCAGTATATTGCGCGCTACCAATTTACCTTTGCGAACAGCAGATTGTGCAGTTAACGTATTGGAACCAACCGATTGATAGTAAGAACAATCACCAGCAACAAAGATATTAGAGAAAGGTCTTTGATTTTCTAGTACCTGTCCAAAAGCATTCGCTGTAAAAATATTCAGCTGTTTCTTACCCAAAAATAAGATTGATAAATCAGAATGTAACTCATATTCTTTTTTCGCGTACTTTTCTGTTAGCAGAATCTTATCCAACCGTTGCTCACAATAATAAGAATTCGGATAAAAAGCAATATCCATATCCTGTAAACGAGATTGCGTATAGCTACTAAAACCGATAGGAAACTGCTCCAATACATGTTCACCTGAATGAATCAGACGCAAATGGGCTTTGTTTCTTGTACGAGTAAGAAATTGCTTGATCTCCAATAAAAATTGGATGCCTGTTGCTCCACCTCCCACCACCGATATAATTGGCTCTGAATGATTATTTTTAGCAAGAAATCCGGCCAATAAACTTGAACCGGCAGAAGTCATGAAATCTTCAAGATCCAGAATATTCTCACCATGCTCAACTGTTCTGCCAGCACATCCAGAAGCAATCACGAGGTAGTCAAAATCCACTATCTCATTATCCAGAACCAGTATTTTTCTATCTTGGCAATCTGTAAGCGTTTTTTGATCGAAGTTTATTGATGCCGCTATATGCCGGCAACCATACCGATTTTCAATCTCCGAGAATGGAACCAGCAAATCCGTTAAAGGATAACGAAAGGTTTCATGCAAGTGCGTAATTTTAAGATGCTGCATTCTCGGGTCAATTATTACCACATCCGTATCTGGCGCATATCGTAGCAAAGTGACCATAGCAGCAATACCTGCATACCCGCCACCAACGATTACTACTTTCAGTTTTTTTTGTTTTGGTATATGGAACGGTAAAAAGGCCAAGGTACCTCCTTCGTTAATGGGCCGGGAAATTTCACTTCGTTTTAACACTAATCACTAGAATTCACTATTTAATATAAATGCACAAATTAACAAAAATCCTATCGTTAATTACATCACTTTAAATGCAACATTCACAATTTATACGGAATCTTGTCTACTTGCCAATGCTTACAAGCCCATTGCCAGAAATACGAAATATCCGCTTCAATAATTTCCTGTGGCGGTGGCTCCTGACCTAAAAAATGTAAAGCATGTAGCAGTTGTTTACGTGTATTTGATAGGTCAATTGGTTTGGCCCCTGTCTGCTTACTAAGCTTTTTACCTTGTCCGTTGGTTACAACCGGCAGATGCGTATATTTTGGGGTGGCATAACCCAGCATTTTTTGCAGATAGATTTGCCGCGGTGTGGAATCCAACAAATCTACTCCTCGTACAACATGCGTTATGCCCTGGTCTGCATCATCTACAACTACTGCCAATTGATAAGCATACATTCCATCAGCCCGGCGTACAACAAAATCACCAATATCATTGCTAAGTCTTTGAGAACAAACCCCTCTCAAACCATCCTCAAATTCAATTAAGTTATTATCAGTACAAATGCGAAGTGCGTGCGTTCTGGCGCTATTAACAGGTCGCTTCAAACAAGTACCAGGGTATATGAGACCACTGATACCGGCAGTGCTAGAGTCAGCAATTTCTTTTCGCGAACATATGCAAGGATAAATTAAATTTCTCTTAGCAAGGATATCAAGCGCCTCTTGATAAATTTTCGAGCGCTTACTTTGATAAATCACTTCACCTGTCCATTCCATACCCAATCGTTCGAGCGTATACAAAATCCGATCTGCTGACCCAGGAACTTGTCGTTGCATATCAACATCTTCAATTCTCACCAACCACTCTCCATTATTAAATTTTGCATCTAGATAGCTAGCAACTGCAGCAACTAACGAACCAGGATGTAAAGGCCCTGTAGGCGATGGCGCAAATCGACCGCGATACTTTGAAACAAAAGTTTGAGTAGCACACATATTTCAATATTCGAATATAATGATTACATTCAATAACTATCTGATAAAGAGACTGAAAGCACTGAATTTTATTATCTTACTGATAAATTATTATTCTAAAACAACACCAATCAGTGCGACCTATTGATTAACTAAAAAAGACATTAAAAGCTATAGGACTAGCAATGCACATTCATATACTCGGAATTTGCGGCACTTTTATGGGTGGGATAGCCGTCATTGCACGCGAATCCGGCCACAAGGTCACAGGCTGTGATCAAGATGTTTACCCCCCCATGAGCACTCAACTTGAATCTCAGGGTATTGAATTAATACAGGGTTATTCACCTGAGCAAATTGGTCTTCAACCTGATATTTTTGTAATTGGTAATGTTGTTACTCGCGGCAATCCGTTGATGGAAGAGATCCTCGACAGAAATTTACCTTATATTTCTGGACCACAGTGGTTATCGGAAAACATTCTAAAAAAACGCTGGGTACTGGCGGTTGCAGGCACGCACGGCAAAACCACTACCAGCTCAATGCTAGCTTGGATTCTTGAGTACGCAGGACTAAATCCGGGATTCTTGATTGGCGGTATTCCTGAAAATTTTGGCTTATCGGCAAGAATGGGAAATATTTCATCACCGATTCTCGGTACTCAATCAAATTCTGTTGAAACTTCGCCTTTTTTTGTTATAGAAGCGGATGAATATGATACCGCTTTCTTTGACAAACGCTCTAAATTTGTTCACTACCCTGCAAAAACGGCAATTTTAAATAACCTCGAATTTGATCATGCTGATATCTTTCCAGATCTGTCAGCCATTGAACGCCAGTTTCATCATTTTATTCGAATCATCCCTAGAAATGGTTTAATTGCAGTAAATGGCAAAGATGAAAATCTAAGACGTGTTTTAAAGCAAGGTTGCTGGACACCCCTAGAGGAATTTGGTACGGAAATCGGTTGGCATTCAAGAGCTCATAGCAATAATAACATCGCTATTCATTTTAATGAGAAACGTCAAGGATGCCTGCAATGGGATTTATTCGGCGAACATAATCGCATGAATGCGTTGGCCGCAATCAGTGCTGCCCGGCATGCAGGTGTACCGGCTTCACTTGCTATTGAGGCATTAACACATTTCAAGAACGTCAAGCGTCGCATGGAAAAACGCGGAATTGTTAACGGCATTACCATTTACGATGATTTTGCACATCACCCTACTGCCATTAAAACGACATTAAAAGGCTTACGTACCCATGTTGGAAAAGAAAGGATTATTGCCGTATTTGAACCACGTTCAAACACTATGAAAATGGGTGTATGGCAAAATGATCTTGCTAATAGCTTAGATGAAGCGGATCAAGTATTTTGCTTTACTCAAAGTGCTCCATGGGCAAAAAACGCGTTGGATAAATTGATTCCAAAAGCCAACTGTTATGATAACTTGGATCAATTGATACAAAACATAACTCAGATCACAGAGCCAGGCGATCATTTACTGATTATGAGCAATGGCAGTTTTGGCGGTATTCATGGCAAAATACTTTCATCGTTACAGAACCAGTAACACACTGTTCTATATCCTTTTTACATCAACTTCTTGTATAGCCAAAATTCTACGCCTATTACAGTTTTTGATCATTGAAAGTACAACACCTTAACTTTCGGATCTTCTTTTATATACTTTTTTATCGTGCAAACACTTAATACTCCTGCAATAGTGATGCTCCTGTCTTCGTATTCAGTCTATCGAAAAATATCAAAAAAAAACCCAACCAGTAAATGGTTGGGTTTTTCTGAAACAGTTAATAATAACTATTATGTTAAGCTTTGATCTTAGTGATCCATTGCAGCTTTTGCGTCAAAGCTCTTTGGAGCTTTAACTTGAGTCATCATATCATCGTCCCATTTTCCTTCAACATTCATATGAAGTGCAGCACCCAATAACACAGCTTCAATCAGGTTATGACTGAGGTATACATATAATCCTGGTTGCTTGAATTCATAAGCTGCAGCCACTGCGGCGCCTGCTGGAACAAACCATGTTTCTTGACTGGTCAGAGGCACATCGCTGAATGATCCGCCTACCCAGTATAGATCAGCATGACCACCAATCAAGTGTGGATAGGAAGGACGGTTAGCTTGAGAATGGACAAATAACACTTTCTCACCTACTTTTGCTTTCAGTGCATTATCACCAGTAATTGCACCAACAGCACCATTAAACACTACGTGTGTAGGAATAAGACCTTTGGCAGTTTCCAACATGTCTTGCATACCTTCAGCTGGTGAGTTATAGGTTTTAAATTTGCCACTTGCATCTTTTGGTAAATAGAAATCTTGTTCACCGATGTAGAAAGCTTTGTCATATTTATAGGGTTTACCTTTAGAGTCTTTCAGACCATCTTTAGGTAATACCATAATAGCGCCGCTCATACCTGAAATCACATGGAATGGAATCATTGTTCCACCAGGTGCACAATGATAAACGAACACGCCTGGCTTAACTGCTTTCCAGCGCAATACCACTTCTTCACCAGGTTGCACCAGAGTCAAACCTGCACCACCCAAGGCACCAGTTGCTGCGTGGAAATCTACGTTATGAGCGAGTGTACTTTCTTTTGGATTGGCTAAGGTCAATTCAACATAATCACCCTCATGCACAATGATGAGTGGACCAGGAATGCTGCCATTAAAAGTAAGTCCCCAGACTTTAGCATCTGGAGCTACGTCCATGAGCTTTTCTTTGGTTTCCATACGCACTTCAACAATTTTAGGCCCTTTTGAAACCTGATCATGTACAGGTACATTTGGTGGAGCCACCAATTCTTGTTTAACACGCGGTAATTTAGAAAGGTCTGCAGAAGCAACAACTGCTTGAGTTGCGCCAAAACAAAGCAATCCTAAACCTATAACTGCCTGAACAGCTTTAATCATATCTCCCTCCATAAAAGATGAACTTTGCGCTTATTTTTGTGCGCCATTAATTCTGCTGTATAACTTAGAAATTATATCAACATCTGCCCCTAAAAAGAGCCAAGGGCGGAACGGCGAATATACACTCTCTAACAAAAACTGTCTATTCTTAATAGTCTATGATAACAATGAAATAAGGGTTATTAGCCGTGTATTAATTTGATTTCTGCTGCAACAAGATTCTCCGGTGTTCCTCTGAGTACAATAACGTCGCCCAACTCTAATTTCGTCTCACTTGTTGGCAATGATCCACGGATATTGCGCCTTCTAACCGCGGTTACTTCGACCGATAAACTCGCAAGATCGATGTCTTTTAACGTTTTATTGATTGCTGCAGCATGCGGAGGTATCGTAATAGTCAACAAACGGGGAAAATACTTTTCATTGCCGTCTTCAATATCGTTCGAACCATAATAAAACCCGCGCAGCAAACTATAACGTTGCTCGCGAATTTCCCGAATGCGCCGCAAGATGCGTACCGTGGAAACATCGACAAACATCAGTGCATGTGATGCCAGCATCAAACTGCTTTCCATAATTTCTGCAACCACTTCGGTTGCACCTGCTTCTTTCAGTGCATCGATATCTGTATCATCAAGTGCTCTGACCACAACGGATAAATCAGGCCGCAATTCATGCACATGTTTTAGAATTTTTAACGTGGAGGCTGTATTGGCATAACTGACCACAAGTACTTTTGCGCGCAGCAAGCCGGCTGCGATCAATACTTCACGTCGTGCAGCATCCCCGTAAACGACTGATTCACCGCCACGCGCTGCTTCCTGGATGCGATGTGGATCCAAATCGAGTGCGATAAACGGAATATTTTCTTGTTCTAAAATACGCGAAATACTCTGACCGCTTCGCCCGTAGCCGCAAATAATCACATGATTTTGCGTCGCCAATGTCTGCGCCGCGATAGCCGTAATCTGCATAGCACGATGCATCCAATCGGAACTATAAAATCGTTGCATCATCGCTTCGCTATATTCAATCAAAAATGGCGCCATAAACATTGAAATCACCATAGCTGCCAGCACCGGTTGCAATATGGAATGATCAAGCAATCCGACTTCGTTGGCTTGCGCCAGTAATACAAAACCAAATTCACCCGCTTGCGCCAAACTCAACCCTGCTCTGAATGCCACACCGGAATCGGCACCGAATAAGCGTGATAAACCGGCAATAATGACGATTTTCAAAACCAGGATTGCAAGCAAAATGACAAGCACCCAAACAAAGCTTTCAATTACCACTTGCATGTCCAATAACATACCGATAGTGACAAAAAATAAGCCCAGTAGCACATCACGGAAAGGCTTAATATCGTCTTCCACTTGATAGCGATACTCAGTTTCGGAAATTAACATGCCCGCTAGAAATGCTCCCAATGCAAGCGACAAACCCGCCAACTGAGTTAACCAAGCAAGCCCCAATGTAATTAACAGTACATTAAGTACAAACAGTTCTGATGATTTCTGCCGCGCAACCACATGGAACCACTGGCGCATCAGCTTCTGCCCGATAAATAAAATAAATGCCAAAACAGTGACCGCTTTCAGCAATGCAACCATCAACACCCATGCGAAATCATCTGCTTCCGTATTTGATTGAATTGCCAAGGTTGGAATAATAATCAACAAAGGAATAACCGCCAGGTCTTGTAACAGCAATACACCGATGACCTGTTTACCATGCGCTGAATTGAGTTCCGCACGTTCTGATAGTAACTTGCTCACAATTGCGGTAGACGACATCGCCAAAGCACCGCCAAGTATCAAACCCACGTGCCAATCCAATTGCAATAACCAGGCCAGGCCAAGCACAATCAAAATAGACAGTATGACTTGAGCAGTACCGAAGCCAAATACAAAACGCTTCATGGCAATAAGTTTCGGCAAACTGAATTCCAGGCCAATGCTAAACATCAAGAAAACTACGCCGAATTCAGCTAAGTGTCGGGTTTCCTCCGTATCAGTGATCCAACCCAAAGCATGGGGCCCGATGATAACGCCGGCCAGCAAATATCCCAGCACAGGCGGTAAGCGCATCGACCGGAACACAACTACCGCCAATACTGCGGTTACCAGCAAGATAAGAACAGGTTGTAATGGATTAAACATAAAAAGTAAGCGATTTTTAGCAATTCAATCAGGCGATACAATACTTCAGGATCTGACTCATCACAATCTGTCCGATACATAATGCTATAATGGCATTGGTTCAATACTTCATACAGAAATGCCAGTACCCCATCTTTCAACTGCTCTGAGTGGCCCAATTCTTGATCTTGAAAATCGCATAATCAATGCCATGCCAGCCATTGAGCATTGGCTCAGAAACAAATGGCGCGAACACACCGTGCCTTTTTACTGTTCCGTCGACTTACGCAACAGTGGATTTAAATTAGCGCCTGTTGACACCAATTTGTTTCCTGGTGGCTTTAATAATCTCAATCCGGAGTTCATACCTTTATGCGTTCAAGCAATGATGACCGCGATCGAAAAGATATGCCCGGATGCGCATAGCTTATTACTGATACCAGAAAATCACACGCGCAATACTTTTTACTTGCAAAATATCGCAACACTGCAAAATATCATGCAGCATGCCGGACTCAATGTGCGTATTGGTACTCTGTTACCTGAAATCACAACCGCCACCAAAATTAATCTTCCTGATGGACAATCTATTACGCTGGAACCGATCATACGTAAAAACAATCAGTTAGGTGTTCATAACTTTGAACCTTGTGCCGTGCTTCTTAACAATGACTTATCCACCGGTATTCCGGAAATTTTGCATGGTCTGCATCAAATTGTGATTCCTCCTTTACATGCGGGATGGGCAACACGGCGGAAATCCAACCACTTTGCCGCCTATGATCGCGTAGCACAAGAATTTTCTGATTTGATTGGAATCGACTCCTGGCTGATCAATCCTTGTTTTGCTTCATGCGGTGAAATCAATTTTCGCGAAAAACAGGGAGAGGATTGTGTAGCGGGCTCCGTTGATCGAATTCTGTCGGTTATTAAAGAAAAATACCGGCAGTATGGTGTTAAGGAAGATCCATTTGTCATTGTCAAAGCAGACTCGGGCACATACGGCATGGGTATCATGACAGTTAAAGATGGTTCGGATATTTACAAACTCAACCGCAAACAGCGCAACAAAATGGCGGTAGTCAAGGAAGGTTTGCAGGTTTCCAATGTATTGGTGCAGGAAGGTGTTTACACTTTTGAGAATATCAATCAGGCCGTTGCAGAACCGGTCATTTACATGATTGACCGGCATGTAGTCGGAGGCTTTTATCGCGTACATACAGGACGGGGAATTGATGAAAACTTGAATGCTCCCGGCATGCATTTTGTTCCACTGGCATTTGAGACGACTTGTCTGCAACCGAATGCGACACAACAAAATATTATTCCCAATCGTTTCTATGCCTATGGTGTCGTTGCACGTTTAGCGCTACTGGCCGCCGCACTCGAACTCGAACGAACCGATCCCGACACAAGATCGCCTCTGCCGGCATAACGCTGCAATGAAGTTTGCTTTTATCATCGATCAGCTGGATTCAATCAAAACCGGCAAGGATTCAAGTTATGCAATGATATGCGAAGCGATGACCAGAGGTCATCAAATTTCAGTACTCTATCAACATGACATTGTATTACTCCAGAATCAGGTTACTGGCTTCTGTCGCCCCCTAGCTTTAACAGACACGCCCAACCAGGATAATCATTGGTATAAAACAGGCGATACCGCAACCGTACCTCTGCATGAATTTGATGCCGTACTCATGCGTAAAGATCCCCCTTTTGATCAAGAATATCTTTACTGCACATATTTATTGGAGTTAGCTGAGAACCAGGGCGCATTAATCATCAACAGACCCAGAAGCATCCGCGATCACAATGAAAAGTTAGCCATTGCAAAATTTCCCCAATGGATTGCGCCAACGCTGGTCACCAGCCAAGTAGCATTAATTCGGGAATTTCTTGGTGAATATCAGGATATTATCCTCAAACCGCTGGATGGCATGGGCGGTGCCAGTGTGTTTCGCGTGCACAGCGCGGATCACAATATCAACGTCATCCTGGAAACACTCACGCACTATGGCACGCGATCCATCATGGCGCAGCGTTTCATTCCTGAGATCACGCAAGGAGATAAGCGCATACTTCTCATTGCTGGAAAGCCCGTTCCTTATGCTTTAGCACGCATTCCGAAACCGGGTGAAACGCGCGGTAACCTTGCTGTTGGTGGTATTGGAAAAGTTCAGCCGCTTTCTGCTCGCGATCATGAAATTGCAGAATCGCTGGGACCCGAATTAGCCAAATGCGGTTTAATGCTGGTGGGACTGGATGTGATCGGCGATTACCTGACGGAAATCAATGTCACCAGCCCAACGGGCTTTCAGGAAATTACCAAACAAACGGGGTTTAATGTCGCTGGCATGATGTTGGATGCCATTGAGGAAGCCATCCGAATACCCACGGCTAATTGAGGAAAATTATGCATCAGCTTTCCAATACATACCCAACAACGAGTCGAGTGTATTTTTCCGAAAGAAAAGCCCAATATAAACCTATATTGGGCTTGTTACAGACTGAAGCAAAAAAGTGTGCTTAATGTAAAGTTACCACTTCTTTTTGTTCGCACGCCAGATTAGCGCAATAGGTTTCGTGAATTCCATCCAGGAATCCCCACAATGCATCACAAGCTTCTTTGGTAGCCGCCAAAACTTCAGCCTGTTTCTCCGGGTTATCGGCAAAACGTTCGATGATTGCCCATTCGGCTTGTGAATGATAAATGTCCGCTTTTTGGTGCACCGAGAAGAATTCGTAATCTTCTGGATTCTTCATGCCATAGAATTTGGCTAAGCCATCAATTTTCACCGCAGCAATATCAGGCACTTGTGATTCAAATGCATGCAGTGCAGCCAACCCTGCATAGAATGGGCGGTTTAAGCAGATATCGCGGAATGTGGAAACAAGATTCTCAGTACTTGGCAATGCGGCGGCATTCGCCAGACTTTTATCATTTGCACCCAACGCAAATGCAAAATTTTTCCATAGTGCCGGATGATTCTTTTCTCCGTGTTCTTCATCAATTAAGTTTCTCAAGACTTCTTGACGCACGCTGATGTCACCACTATTTTCCTCTGAATGCACATGCGGGGTATTAAAATGCACAGCACTTAAATAAGTAGGTTCAGCCAGTACATTATAAAAATACTGTTCAGCATAATGGCGCAGTTGCTCTTTGGTCAGCTTGCCTTCGGTCCAAGCAACATAAAATGGATGTTTGAGCAAATGTTTCTCGTTGATAATGGCACTCACTTTTTGCTTAAGTATGGTATTGGTTGTCATGATTACTCCTCTTAAACCAGGATGGATAAAATACGCTGCATATCATCGCTAAATAACATCAGTAAGTCAAATTTAGCTAACCTGCGTCGTGCTCAAATGGCTCGATAAATACCGGCTAGCAGCGATCATATTACGCAGCGCCGGCCTAACTTCCTCCCAATTGCGCGTTTTCAGTCCGCAATCCGGATTCACCCATAAGCGCTCAGCCGGTATGCGCTGCGCAGCTTTTTTCATTAATTCAATGATTGAATCGACAGAGGGAATATTGGGTGAATGAATGTCATACACACCCGGGCCGATCTCGTTTGGATACTGAAATTGATCAAACGCATCCAGCAATTCCATATTCGAGCGGGAAGTCTCTATCGTAATCACATCCGCATCCATTTTAGCAATGGCGGTCATAATGTCATTAAACTCCGAATAACACATATGCGTATGGATTTGCGTGTCATCCCTTACGCCATTGGCAGTGATGCGAAATGCACGGATCGCCCAATCCAAATAAGTATTCCATTGCGATTTTCGTAATGGCAGCCCTTCCCGCAATGCCGCTTCATCAATTTGAATAATGGCAATACCCGCTTGCTCCAATGCCAACACTTCATCGCGTATCGCAAGCGCCAACTGCATGCAGGTATCCGCGCGGGATTGGTCATCGCGTACAAACGACCAATTCAACATCGTTACCGGCCCGGTCAGCATGCCTTTCATCGGCTTATTGGTAAGCGATTGCGCATAGCGAATCCATTCCGTGGTAATGGGCTGTATATGTGCAACATCGCCATAAATAATAGGCGGTTTCACACATCGCGAGCCATACGATTGCACCCAGCCATAGTCAGTAAAAGCATACCCTGCCAGTTGTTCACCAAAATACTCCACCATGTCGTTGCGCTCCGGCTCGCCATGCACCAATACATCTAATCCCAACGCTTCTTGCTCGCGCACGCACAGTGCAATTTCTTTCTGCATGGCCTGATGGTACTCCGGCTCGGCTAATTGACCTTCACGAAAATCACGGCGGACTTGCCGAATATTCTGCGTCTGTGGAAAAGATCCAATCGTCGTTGTCGGGAAAAGCGGCAATTGAAACTTTTTACGCTGCACCCTAGCACGTTGATGATAAGGCGATTGGCGCGTGCCCATCGCATCCGTAATTTCACGTACACGTGCTGTTACGGTTACCTGATGTACGCGTTTGGATTGTTTTCGGCTTGTTATAGCAGCGTTATTTTCCTGCAGTATCTCAGAGACGCTGTCTCTACCTTGATTCAGTGCTTTGGCCAATACCGTGACTTCTTGCAGTTTCTGTATAGCAAATGCCAGCCAAGCGTGAACATCCGCAGCCAACTTCTGTTCATTATTCAGATCAACCGGCACATGCAGCAATGAGCATGACGGTGCAAGCCAGAGGCGATCTTTTAGGCGCGCGTGAATCGGTTCCAGCCAGTCCAATGTAGCGGTTAGATCAGTTTTCCAAATATTACGTCCGTTGATAACGCCCAGCGATAAGATTTTGTGGCTTGGCAACCAGTCTATAATCGTAGCTACCTCATTTTTCGCTGCGATGCTATCCAAGTGCAACCCATTAACGGGTAATTCACACGCTAACTGCAAATTATCTTGCAACTGTCCAAAGTAAGTTGCCAGCAATAAATTGACCGGAGCGGCTTGTAATTGATAGTAAGCTTTTCTCAACGCATGCTTCCATGCCTCGGTCAACTCCATCACCAATATCGGTTCATCGATTTGTACCCATTCAATACCGGCGTTCTTAAGTTCGTGCAGCAGTTGCGCATAAACGCTGAGCAAATCGTCGAGTAACTCGAGCTTATCGCTGCCATCCTTGGATTTACCCAGCCACAAATAGCTGACCGGCCCCAGAATCACCGGCTTAACCTGTGGTTGAACGCGTTGCGCTTGCTGGATTTGTTCGCGTAATCGGCTAGCATTCAGGGAAAACTGCGTATTTTTGTCAAACTCCGGCACGATATAATGGTAGTTGGTATCAAACCATTTCGTCATCTCACCGGCATGGACACAAGAGCATGCGGAATTGTCCGCGACCGAACGACCCCTTGCTACGCGGAAATAATTATCCAACTCGCTCCCGGATAATGCGCTGACCCGCTCGGGAATGTTGCCCAGCATAAAACTGGCGTCCAGTACATGATCGTACAACGAAAAATCGCCTACGGGTATCCAGTCCAGATGCGTCTGATCCTGCCAATGCTGTGCACGCAGCGCACCAGCCGTATCGAGTAAATCCTGCTCAGAAAGCTCACCTTTCCAGTATTTTTCCAAAGCAAATTTTAGTTCCCGATTTCTGCCGATACGCGGAAATCCAAGGTTATGTGTCGTTACCATTGCTTCATCACTCTTCGAAATTATTGAAAGTGGCGCTATTGTATGAAAGGTAACTAATAAATAATAATGATAAGATTTAACGTTCCAATAAGGTTTCCTCATACATGATCGAACACAGTCACCTCAAAATCATTCAAGCGCTGCATACCAATGGCACCCTCACCGAAGCCGCCAACGCACTCTGTCTTAGCCAGCCTGCGCTATCGCATCAAATCAGTTATCTGGAAAAGAAACTCGGCGTCAAGTTGTGGGAGCGCGAAGGCAGAAATTTGCGCCTGACTCAAGCGGGTTTGCTGTTATTGGAAACCGCCAACCAGATATTGCCAGTCTTGTCACAAACCGAAAAAACGCTCGAAGCTTACCGCGAAGGCCGGCAAGGCATTTTGCGCATCGGCGTGGAATGCTACCCCTGCTTTGAATGGCTCACCGGCATGATCGGCCAGTACATGCGGCAAATGCCCGGCATCGACGTCGACATCGTGCAGAAATTCCAGTTTACAGGGTTGGAAGGTCTGTTGAACCACCACATTGACGTATTGATCACGCCAGACCTGGTTAGAAAGGACAACATCGAATATGAAATTCTGGCGGAATATCAGTTGGTATTGCTGGTAGCGCCCGATCACCCATTGGTGGATTTGCCGCAAATTACACCGGAGCTTCTCAGCAAGGAAACACTACTGACTTTCCCGGTACCGCTGGAACGTCTGGATATCCTCACGCATTTTATGACGCCCGCACATCTTGAACCGGTAAAAATAAAACAAATTGAATCACTGGAAATCATGCTACAAATGGCCGCACTCAACCGCGGCGTGTGCGTCCTGCCGGAATGGCTGGCTGATATTAAAAATAAAGACATACATCTCAAAAAAATCCGCATCGGCAATCAAGGGCTTTTTCAGAAATTGTATTTGGCAATGCGGGGAGCGGATAAAGCGGTTTCGTATATCCGGCAATTTATTACGGTGGGGCAAAAAACAGTTGAAAATTCATGAGGAAAACTGAGAACCCAATCGTTATTTCTTAAGGCTCGACAATAACATCCATAATGCTTATGCTATTTCTACAAGAATAGCAATAATCTTTTTGATCCATCTTTCGTCATATTGGATAAGAATGCCAGATAACGGTAAGACATGCACAGTCACATTTTTTTATGTATTTGACTTGGCTGAATTCTTTAGCAAGGGGGAAAACTCAATCGAGTGCGAAGAAAACTCAATCGAGTGCGAAGAAAGCTCAATCGAGTTTCTTGATTCCAGAACTGATAAACGATTTCACCAATTATTCAGCTATAAGGATGGCGGCGTACAAAATGGACCTTCCAATTCATTAGAATTCCTTAATCCTAAGACTGATAAAACTTCCAATAATGAAGGCAGTAAACAAAATAATTCCCAATCAGATAATAAAGAATCGAAGCTTTTTACATATTGCGAAAAGGAATGGAAGAAAGAAGGAAAAGCCTATTTGGCAGGATGGGTAAGACTCAATTTGTTACATCAATTTTTCCATCCAACGTATGAATTCAATATTAGTAATTGCAGTACCACTTCATGCCAAGATGGATCACTATTGACACGGAACGAATTATCCGCGAACTTTAAGGGGCGAAATGTGTCATA
>CADEDJ010000028.1 GCA_902826055.1 uncultured Nitrosomonas sp.
GCTCAATTTGTTTGAAAAACGTGATTTGATGACTTTATTGCGAGGTGATCCGCCAAACCTTAATCACACCTCTGATTTTCAGATGTCTCTACTGTGAAAGTTAATGGGACAGTAGTGATGCTGTGTGGTTGAGATTTCGCACGGTAAAGCTTGCCAAGCAAGCCGTATGTAATCGCGGCTACCGCGGCAAACGTGAAGTCAATGGAACGCTTCGGCGATCGTATTAATCTGCTGATCTAAGATGGCGATTGATGTGGTTTTTCAGGGCCGACTAATTAATTATTTCTGTTATTTAAGGTTTCTAAGAAATAAAGTCTTGCAAGAATCTCATTATAAACGTGACCATTCCCAATGAGATTGGGTCGAAGTATCGATATTAAATTGCGGGCTTTTCGTTATCCAGCCTTGTGGAGATTGATAGAGAATATAGCCCTCGAGTGTTTTGCGTGGATAAGAGTGTGCGCCGTGGGGCGGGAGTGAAAAGAACCCTTGATTGTTAATCATAATTGTATATTCTCCATCTACATAGGGACCTAGACGCCACTCGACTTTTAATTTCTCAAAATTTAAACTTACTGATAATTCCCGATCGATTAGTCTGCTGCGGTAGTCTGTAATCTTATCTGTTACTGATGAAGTAACATTCTCTATACAGTGGCAATGATCGCTATAACTCCACACACTATGAGTCGTTAGATCGATCGTTGCTAACTGTTCAATGTCGGGAATAATGCTTGCCCGATCCGGGCTCGATGGCAACAAGTGCTTCTGTGCTGCTACCGCACCTGGCAGAACTGCACCGAAGTAATAATCGAAGTCCGGTGCGATGTATACTTGATTGGCGTTGCTGCTTAACATGAACTGGTAAGATTGTTCGGTTGGTGCCGCGACTTTTGATAAGTTTTGTTGCTCGGTGCGGGAATGCGCCAAATTTATGCTGACTAGTACGACGCATGCGAGCCATGCCAAATTTTTATTGATTTTGTTAGCGAAAATAGAAAGCAAACAGGCTAACAAGATCGATAATCCCCATCCTGCCAGAAATAAATAACGGTCTGCTGCAGTGACACCCGGGAAGCTCACT
Organism: uncultured Nitrosomonas sp.; assembly: GCA_902826055.1. Taxonomy (GTDB): domain Bacteria; phylum Pseudomonadota; class Gammaproteobacteria; order Burkholderiales; family Nitrosomonadaceae; genus Nitrosomonas. Next base: position 1,085 of record CADEDJ010000028.1, read on the forward strand.
AATGGAATAAGTGGGAATAAAATTGCGCCCACTGCTACCAGCGTCAATTTCCAGTTAACTTGCTTATAGCTTATGAGCAATAACATGATCATGATCGTTATCGCAAGTTTTCCAATCAGATGATTTCCAAATAACAAAAGCGGAATATTGCCGAATGTTTCGAGAATCAGAAACAAATCATAATTGCCGTGCAAATTGTAGCCGCCGAATAATCGTCCAAGCACTTGAAAGCGCCAGAAAATATAGATCATAAACACGCTAAGAAAAGCAATAGAAAATCTTAACCGGCTTTTAAGTGTTCCTGCGGGCAGGAAAGGCAAAATAACAACGAGTGGAACATAAATTTCTTTGCAGGTTACTGCGAGTAAATAAAAAAATGCACCGATAAGTGCATACCGGTTTTGCTCAAGACGCACTGCGCATACAAAGGCATAAAGTGCGATGACAACAAATAGCAAGCCGCTGGAATAGTGGCCGGTCATAATTTCATTAGCGATGTGAACCGTTGGTGCGCCAATCATAAATACTATCGCGCCGATCAAAGACCAAGCAGGAGCAATCCACAGCTTTAGAAGGAAAAAAGTTGCGATGCTAGTCAAGCCGATTATGATCAATTGATGAATATAGAATCCGCTAGGGTTCAACCCAAACAATGATAAATTGATGTCGTAGAACAATGCGTTCCAAGGCGTTAAGTTCGCGCCCGATTGAAGCCGGGTAATCTCCGAAATGAAAAAATATTGCCAAGGTGAATAGGTACTTGCAAAATTCAGGTGATCGCCATCATCGAATCGCCATCCTGCTGATAATACGTTGTAATAAAAACCAATGCAGAGTACGGCTAGTAAAAAAACAGCAATGACTGTTTGGGCTAAAGTGAACTGCCGGTAAGGAGAAGTAAGTTTCAACCCAGGTTTTTCCATGTCCAATTCTTATGAACGAGAAAAGTAAGCAGCGGAAGGAAAATGAAAGATAAGAAAACGCCCGCAAGATAGTGCCAATGCAGAGCTTCGCTTATCATGATGGCAATTAATGAAACGGCTAATCCGGCGAGGGATACTGTCAGGAATCGCAGGTAACGTTGCTTGGTAAGAATGGTGCGAAATGACCAGCGGCTATTGGCCCAAAAAGAGAAAAGATTTGCGCTCATGAATGCAATGCCATTGGCTGGTAGCGGATGCACAAACAATAATTCGACTAATCCGGTAACGATGATCAGATGAATGAGTGTGTTTACGATACCGATCAGAGAAAAGCCGGTAAGTTGCCGGCCCGCTTCACGGCTAAACATCTTGACTTTCTCCGCCATAACGTTGTCTGACGATATAGATTGGCCGCTGCTTGCTTTCACTGTAAATACGGCCGATATACTCTCCCAGTACGCCAATTCCCATTAATTGAATGCCACCAAGGAAGAGTATCGCGGTTAACAACGATGCGTAACCAGGCACATCAATACCGAAAACAAGTGTTTTGAGTATAATCCAGGAACCATAAATGAGTGCCAGAAAAGCTACGGTGAAGCCGGTATACGCCCACACTGCAAGAGGAGCCGTACTAAAGCTGGTGATTCCTTCTAATGCCAGGATCCATAAATGCCGTGCGCTAAATGAGGATTTCCCGGTTGTGCGCGGTTCGGCGGTAAATTCAACGATACTTTGCCTGAATCCTACCCAAGCAAATAAGCCTTTCATAAAGCGCCTGCGTTCGGGTAAACGTTTTATTGCATCCACAACCCGTTTATCCATCAAACGGAAATCACCAACATCTTTGGGAATCGCACACTCAGCTATACGGTTATGCAATTGATAAAACCATTGCGTAACTATGCGTTGCACAGGATGATCAGTTTCTCGTGACTTGCGCCGGGCCAGAACGACATCGCTACCATTTTCCCATTGTTTGATCATATCCAGGATCACCTCGGGCGGATGCTGTAAATCCGCATCCAGCGGAATGACGGCATCACCCTTCGCGGCATCGATACCGGCCGTGAGAGCCGCTTCTTTGCCGAAGTTTCGTGATAATTCTATTGCTACGATTCGTGAATTATGCACTGCATGACGGCAAAGTACCTCTAATGTGTTATCGGAGCTGCCATCATCAATGCAGATAATTTCATGGTCGTAATTTTGTAGATTAAATAACACCTTATTTAATCGGATGAAAAAGGCATCCAATCCATTTCCTTCGTTGAAACAAGGTACGATAATGGATATTCGGCGAACAGGGGTGTCAAGGGGGTGTGAATTAGAAATTTCAAAACCTCGTTGGATGTTTTGGGACTATAGCAAAATGCTTTTGAAGGTTCAAGAATGGTCCTTATTGCTATTAGAGATTTGAGCGGGTACACCTTAATTGCTGCCTTACTTATTATTCATATCCAAAATTAATGAAGTAATTCTTTACTATCAAAAACACTAATTTTTCCGTATTCACTAACTTAGTTATTACGGAGATGTTCTACATTATTACTTCATGGGTTTGTTATTGAATCTGTCTTAGTCATCCTTTTTTAAATACTTCAATAAACTTATGGTGTGAATCTATTTCTCATTCCATGATAAAAAATAAATAGAAACATAATGTTATTTATTTCAATCAATATATGGTTTGGGTTTGTAAGCTTATAAGTAATTTTTGGGGGGGGAGTTATTGCTGGAATCCATTGTTTTATTTTTTCATGAAATAGAAAACTTATTTGTTTGCTCAATGGAATTATCAGAATAAGTTAACAATTGTTATTCAATTATTACTCTATCTATTTTATTTATATGAAAATTTTTTGATTATAAGACTGGTATTAAGTCTTTGTCCTATAAATACAAATTTCCATATTATTGCTTGACTATCCATTTTTTTTTGATTAAAGTGGGAAACAGTGGGGGAATGTGGGAAAAATTGGTAAATCTCATGTCGATTTCCATATTTGTGGGAGAGCGGTATGTTTCGTGGGGTTACGCAACTCAATTTGGATGCAAAAGGCAGGCTTGCGATACCGGTTAAATATCGGGGTGAGTTAATGTCCTCTTGTGAGGGACGCTTAATTGTTACTGCTGATCCTTCAAAATGCTTGTTAATTTATCCTCTTCCTGCATGGGAACCAATAGAACAAAAGCTCAATAGTCTTACTAGTTTTGAGCCGAGAATTCGCAGTTTACAAAGATTGCTGGTAGGTAGTGCCAGTGATGTCGAGATGGATACTGCCGGTCGCATATTAGTATCCCCATCGTTACGTCAATTCGCTAGTTTGTCCAAAGAAGTGGTTTTAGTCGGCCAGGGTATGAAATTGGAATTGTGGGATGAAAAACAATGGAATATGCAAATTGAGAGTGCGCTGGTTTTTAATAATGGTGATATGCCGCCTGAATTAGAAGGTTTCTCGCTGTAACTAAGTGATATTGCAAATGCACGTTCCGGTTTTGCTGCATGAAGCGGTTGATGCATTAGCAATAAAACCGGATGGGATTTATGTGGATGGCACATTTGGCCGCGGAGGTCATAGCCGTTTAATTCTGTCGCGGCTTGGTGAAAATGGCAGGTTAATCTCGTTGGATAGAGATCCCGACGCAATTCTGGCCGGTGAGAGGGTTGCGGATAAACGATTCTGCATCAGGCATAGCAGTTTTTCCGGTATGCCAGGGGTGCTGCAGGAAAAGGGTGTTGCAAAGATTGATGGCTTATTGCTGGATTTGGGTGTTTCGTCGCCGCAACTGGAAGAAATTTCGCGTGGATTTAGTTTTCGTGTTGCTGGACCGCTCGATATGCGTATGGATACAAGTAGTGGGCAGACTGCAGCAGAATGGCTTGGCTGTGTTGCAGAAGATCAACTGGAGAAGGTGTTAAGAGAATATGGCGAAGAACGGTATGCTCGGCAGATTGCAAGAGCGATTATTGTGGCAAGAACGCGGCAGCCTATTGTTACCACATTACAACTTGCCGAAATTGTCGCAACGGTTGTGCGCTCGCGTCAGCGCCAGCGGGAAGTTATGCAGCATCCGGCGACGCGCACTTTTCAGGCGATACGGATTTATCTCAATCAGGAGCTTGAGGAGTTGTCGCTAGTATTGCCGCAGTGCCTTGAATTGCTTAAGCCGGGAGGGAGGCTGGTGGTGATTAGTTTTCATTCATTAGAGGATCGAATTGTTAAGCGATTTATGCGTACTGAGGCAAGTGCTGACGAATTTCCCCGTGGAGTACCACTAAAGGAAAAAGAATTGCAAAAACTTAGCCAACAGCGATTAAAGTTAATTGGTAAAGCAATTCGTCCAGGAAAAAATGAAGTGATCGAAAATGTAAGAGCGAGGAGTGCCGTTATGCGTGTGGCCGAAAGAATTGCTTTAAGTGAGTAGTGTATGTTCAAGCTGAACATTTTCCTTATATTAGTGTTAATTGCTTGCGCATTGAGTGTGGTGGCTTCGCAGCATGCTGCACGGAAACTTTTTATGGCGTTGGAAAATGAAAAAGAAATAGAGCGGAAATTTGAGGTGGAATGGGGTAGGTTGCAACTGGAACAGAGTACATTAATTATGCATGGCCGTATCGAACGTATTGCTAAGGAACACTTAAATATGTTGGTGCCTGCTGCTTCGGATATACAAATTGTATCAATAAGTACGGCAGAGAATCAGTCACGATTTGGAGGCCCTAGAAAACGTGATTAAAAAGGACAAACCTTCAATTACGTTATCACTGTGGCGGTCACGCCTGCTGTATGGTTTACTGGTGTTGGGATTATTTGGTTTGGTGGGGCGTGCTGCCTATCTACAAGGGATGCACAATGATTTTCTTCAGGAAAAGGGAGAATCAAGGTATAGCAGAGTTGTGGCAATGAATGCAGATAGGGGCATGATTACTGATCGAAATGGACAGGTGCTTGCAATTAGTTCACCGATAGCATCTGTGTATGCCGATCCAAAAATAGTAAAAATAACTGCCGAGCAAATAAAACAATTATCCCTCTTGCTTGAAGCAAATAGTAAGGATATCGACGAGCGTATCCACAGAAAAAACAGTCGGTTCGTTTATTTAAAACGGCAAGTGGTACCGGATACTGCTGAGAAAGTCATGAGGTTAAAGATTCCGGGAGTGTATTTGACTTATGAATCCAAAAGGTACTATCCGGAAGGTGAGTTCGCGGCGCATGTACTAGGTTTTACCGATATCAGCGATAAAGGCCAAGAAGGGGTTGAGCGAGGCTGGCAGGAGAAGCTTGCCGGCGAATTGGGGAGTCGTCGCGTTATTAAAGACAATAAAGGACGGATTATTGAGGATATTGAGAGTATCCGCTTGCCTAAACAAGGGCAGGATTTGATTCTGTCTATTGATAGAAGAATCCAGTATCGCGCCCATGCGGAATTAAAAGAAGCAATAAAACTTAATAAAGCAAAGGCAGGGAGTATCGTTGTTTTAGATGCACAGAGTGGTGAAATATTAGCGCTGACCAATTTGCCTGCGTATAACCCAAATAATCGCTCAACAATCAGTAATGAAAAAATTCGTAATCGTGCACTGATTGATACTTTTGAGCCTGGTTCCACCTTAAAGCCATTTACGGTAGCAATAGCCATGGAGGTTGGAAAAGTTAACTTCAATACCGTTTTGCAAACATCGCCAGGGATATTGCAAGTTGGTAGACGAACGATACGCGACATCAATAACAAAGGAGATCTGACGGTTGCGCAGATTATTCAGCAATCCAGCAATGTGGGTACAGCGAAAATTGCACTCTCACTTGCGCCACAAACAATGTGGGAGATGTTCAATCGCTCGGGGTTTGGAATACTTACAAACTCGGGATTTCCGGGAGAAGCAAGCGGAATTCTAAGATCCTATAATACCTGGCGTCCAATCGAACAGGCGACCATGTCGTATGGGCATGGTATTTCTACAAGCTTAATGCAACTGGCCCGTGCTTATACGATTTTCACCAGTGGCGGTGAATTAAAACCTATTTCTCTATTGAAACAAGATATACCAGTAATGGGGCAACGTGTGATTTCTCGTCATACTGCATTGGCCATAAGTAACATGCTAGAAATGGCAACTCAGCCTGGTGGCACAGCACCGCTAGCACAAATTAATGGTTACCGTGTTGCCGGTAAAACTGGAACAGCGCATAAATTGATCGATGGTCAGTATGCGAAGAAACACTATATTTCAACATTTGTCGGTTATGCACCGGCATCAAATCCCCGTTTAATTATAGCAGTAATGATAGATGAGCCATCTGCAGGGAAATATTTTGGTGGCGCTGTAGCTGCGCCTGTATTTAGCAAAGTAATGAGTAGTGCTTTACATATTTTGAATATACCTCCTGATGCGCCCGCTAATAATGTCATTACCTTTACTGCTACGCCCGAAATGGGTGATGAAGGATGAAAACAATGACAGCGAAAAGAAAAACATTAAAATTATTTGATAATCATCTATTGGATGATATTGGAGTGAGCATTAATAATCTTGTCACGGATAGCCGGCAAATAAAACAGGGCGATACTTTTCTCGCTTATGCCGGAGATAAAAGTGACGGACGTAATTTTATACCGCAAGCCATCGCAGCCGGAGCTAATGCAATTTTGTGGGATCCGCAAAATTTCTCTTGGAATCCTGCGTGGCATATTCCTGCATTGCCAATCAGTGGGCTCAAAGATAAAGCGGGTTGGATTGCTGATTACATTTATGGTGGGCCATCACAAAAACTGTGGATGGTTGGGGTTACCGGAACCAATGGAAAAACATCTTGTTGTCATTGGTATGCGCAAGCCATGACCAGCTTAGATAAGAAAACCGCTGTAATCGGAACGCTTGGAAATGGGTTCGGAGACGCCCTTGAGAATTCCGAGAATACTACACCTGATGCGGCAATGTTGCAGCGTTCTTTGGCAAAATTTAGACAGCAAGGCGCTCATAGCGTGGTGATGGAAGTTTCGTCGCATGGCATCGTGCAAGGGCGTATCAATGGCACGATGTTTTCGGTTGCAGTGCTTACGAATTTATCACGTGATCACTTAGATTATCATCAAGATATGGATGCCTATGCAGCAGCGAAAGCGCGTTTATTTTTCTGGCCGGAGTTGAAATACGCAGTTGTTAATATGGATGATGTTCTGGGTGTTGAGTTATCTCGGCAACTTGCTGATAAGAAGACAAAAATAATAGGTTATGGCTTTAAATATCCAGCGCTTGGCTGTTATTCAAAACATTTTAGAATGGTTTACGGTTCAAATCTAAAAGCTGATATCAATGGTATTGAGTTTGATATTGAATACGAGGGAGGATATGAGCATTTAGAAATTAATTTGCTGGGAAAATTTAATGCCTCAAATTTGTTGGCAGTAACAGCTACATTGTTAGCAAGTGGTATCAATCTGGCGGATGCAGTCCAATCGCTGCAGAATTTACATCAGATTCCTGGGCGGATGGAGAAGTTTGTGATGACAGGTCAACCGATTGTCATTATTGATTATGCGCATACGCCTGATGCACTTGAGAAAGTGTTGTGCACATTACGCGAAATGTTGCGTAATACTGCTCATCGTGGCAATACGGTTACAAGCATGCATAGTCCTCGTTTACATTGTGTTGTTGGCTGCGGCGGTGATCGAGACAAAGGAAAACGCGCAATGATAGGAGAAGTGGCGACACGACTGGCAGATGAAGTAATTTTTACGAGTGATAATCCGCGCACTGAAGATCCATTAAATATTATTAATGAGATTTCCGCGGGTACAGGTAGTCATGAATATCAGGTAGAAGTCGATAGAACGTCGGCTATTTACCAGGCAATTGATAATGCGCGGGTTGACGATATCGTTTTGATTGCTGGTAAAGGGCATGAGAAATTTCAGGAGATAAAAGGACAAAAAATTCCTTTCGATGATGCGGAGGTAGTGCAACAAGTATTGCATGACTTATTCATGAAAGCGCGAATTCACCAATGATGATGATCAAGGAGGCAGCTCAGGCCTTACATGCTGACTGGAGCGGTGGTGACATTGCATTCACTGGAGTGAGTACCGATAGTCGTACATTAAAACCCGGGAATTTGTTTGTTGCATTGATTGGCGCGAATTTTGATGGCAGTAAATTTGTCGGCAATGCTGTTGAAAAAGGTGCTGTTGCAGTCATGCTTAATCAACAAGCAGCCAACAATATTAATTTGCCCTCCAATGTACCTTTCATTCGAGTGCAAGATACTAAAGCGGGTTTAGGACAACTAGCGGCTTATTGGAGGAATTGCTTCACATTGCCAATCATTGGTGTTACCGGAAGTAACGGTAAAACGACAGTAAAGGAAATGATTGCTGCGATATTGCGCCAGCAAGTCGCAAACGATGCAATGCAATCGAACGATAAGCTTGAGGGTGTACTGGCCACTGAGGGAAATTTGAACAATGAAATTGGTGTGCCGCATATGTTACTGCGTTTGCGCCAACATCATCGCTATGCAGTGATTGAAATGGGCATGAACCATATCGGCGAGATTTCTTATCTGACGCAATTGGTAAGGCCGATTGTCGCATTGATTACAAATGCTGGTGCGGCACATATTGAAGGGTTAGGTTCCGTTGCAGCAGTGGCACGCGCTAAAGCCGAAATATTTGAAGGATTGGATCCACATGGAATAGCGGTGATTAATGCGGATGATACGTATGCACCTGAGTGGTTTAAATCAGCAGGCTCACAGCAAGTCGTAGCATTCGGCTTACATAATAAAAGCATTGCGGTAACCGCTGAATATCAAACAGAGCCCCTGTATAGCAGTGTTAAGTTGAAATTGCCTGACGGTAGGGAGGAAATAAAGCTGCAAGTACCAGGTCTACATAATATTTATAATGCGCTGGCTGCTGCTGCTGCTGCCACTGCGTTAGGTATTAAGAAAGAATTGATTGCATCTGCACTGGAGAGTTTTCAAGGTGTGCAGGGACGTATGCAAAGAAAACCCGGCTTGCATCATGCACAGTTAATTGATGACACTTATAACGCAAATCCGGAGTCAGTGCGGGCCGCATTGGCGGTTTTGGCAGCAATCAAAGGGACGAGAATACTGGTATTGGGCGACATGGGAGAATTAGGTAAGTCGGCAATAGATTTACACCGCACAATAGGTAGAGATGCACGTAAAGCGGGCCTTAATCGTCTATTGACGCTAGGCGATTTAAGCGCTTATGCCGCGAAGGAATTTGGTACAGGGGCGCAGCATTTTAAGTCGTTGGATGAATTGCTTAATGCCGCCGAAAAATTGCTGACGTGTGATGTTACTGTGTTGATCAAGGGATCACGATTTATGCAAATGGAGCGAGTGGTTAGAGGATTAGAAGTTTAATGTTGATATAAAACGTAAATATACGCAAAAAGATGCACACATGCTAAAAAAAGAGGTGAGACAATTGGAGTTTTTTTTATGCTGTTAGCATTTTCTCAATGGCTAGCTCAAGATGTTCGTGTTTTCAATGTACTGAGTTATATTACATTACGTTCGATGCTGGCGGTCATAACAGCGCTTATTATTTCTTTCATCATTGGTCCAATGATGATAAGAAAATTGACTGCCTACAAAATTGGACAATCCGTACGTGATGATGGCCCGCAGACACATCTTATTAAAGCGGGAACGCCTACAATGGGCGGTGCTTTGATATTAATGTCGATTGTGTTAACCACTTTATTGTGGGCTGATTTAAGCAATCGCTACATTTGGGTGGTGCTGTTGACGACGCTCGGTTTTGGAGTAATCGGTTGGATTGATGATTACCGTAAAGTCGTGCATCGCAATCCCAAAGGACTTTCTGCGAGTACTAAATTTTTCTGGCAATCGGTGATTGCGCTAACGGTTGCAATATATCTGGTTTTAACCGCTGAAATGTCGGTGCAGACCGATATGATCGTGCCCTTTTTTAAGGAAATAGCCATTCCGCTAGGGGGTATTGGTTTTGTTATATTGACTTGTTTTGTCATTGTCGGTACCAGTAATGCGGTGAATTTAACGGATGGTTTGGACGGATTGGCCATTATGCCAACGGTGATGATCAGTAGCGCATTAGCTGTATTTGCGTATGTTACCGGTCATATCATATTCGCAAAGTATCTAGGAATTCCTTATATCCCCAATACCGGGGAATTATCTGTCTTTTGTGGTGCACTGGCTGGGGCGGGATTGGCATTTTTGTGGTTTAACGCTTATCCCGCTGAAGTATTTATGGGGGATGTCGGTGCTCTTGCTTTGGGTGCTGCTTTAGGAGTAGTTACTGTTATTGTGCGACAAGAGATTGTGTTGGTAATCATGGGTGGCGTGTTTGTAATGGAGGCGCTTTCTGTCATGTTGCAGGTGGCTTCGTTCAAGTTGTGGGGTAAGCGTATTTTTCGTATGGCGCCATTGCATCATCATTTTGAATTAAAAGGTTGGAAAGAAAATCAGGTCGTGGTTCGCTTCTGGATTATTACGCTTATTCTGGTATTGATTGGATTATCGACATTAAAACTAAGATGAATTTACAAGATAAAATAATACTTGTGTTAGGCATGGGTGAGACGGGGCTGTCAATGGTGAAGTGGCTATCGCGTCAAGGTGCGCGAGTTCGTGTTGCTGATAGCCGTATTGAGCCGCCCAATTGGAAAGAGATAATAAGTGCTTTTCCTCAGGTTCAAATTTACAGGGGCAAATTTCAACCGCGGATTTTTGATGGCATAGAAATGATTGCAATTAGTCCTGGTGTTCCTATTGCAGATCCGTGCGTGCAAAACGCACTACAACGCGATATTCCGGTTGTAGGTGATATGGTTCTTTTTTCTTGGGCGCTGGAGCAAAGCAATTTGCCTAGACCAAAGATTTTGGCCATTACGGGATCCAATGGGAAAACCACAGTAACTGCGATGGTCGGCGCAATGTTGAAGAAAGCAGGCTGGAATGTTGAAGTTGCCGGCAATATTGGTCCAGCCGTTCTCACTACCTTGATGCAACGTATCGATACGGGTAATTGGCCTCAAGCGTGGGTTCTTGAAACATCCAGTTTCCAATTGGAAACAACGCACAATTTAAATGCCGATGTGGCCGCGGTGCTTAATGTCAGCGAGGACCATTTGGATCGTTATCGCAACATGCAAGATTACGACGCCGCAAAAACGAGAATTTTTTTGCATGAGAATAATGTTGGAATTCAAGTTCTTAATCGCAATGATCCAGTGGTTTGTGCGATGGCACTGACGGATAGGAAACAAATTACTTTTGGTGTTGACGAGCCGCCGACACAGGCAGATTTCGGTATCATCGAGGATGGAGACGATCTATGGTTGGTTGAAGGTGATAGGCAACTGATCAAAACTTCAGATTTGATTGTGAATGGATTGCATAATGCAGCTAACGCATTGGCGGCATTGGCCATGTGCCGGGCATTAGACATACCCGGTGAGCCTTTGTTATCAGCTTTGCAGGAATTTCGAGGGTTGCCCCATCGCATGGAAAAGGTCGCAGCATTTAATGGTGTTACTTTTTATGATGATTCCAAAAGTACAAATGTGGGCGCGACAGTAGCTGCGCTCAATGGTATGCAACAGAAGGTAGTGCTGATCGCTGGTGGCGATGGTAAGGGGCAAAATTTTTCTTATCTAAAGCAAGCGGTTATTAATAATACGCGGGCCGTGGTATTAATCGGCCGCGATGCGGGAATTATTGCTGATGAATTGAAGGACTGCGGTGTTCCTGTGCATTTTGCAACAACGATGGAAGAAGCGATGCAGAAGAGTTTTTTATTAGCGCAAGGAGGCGACGCGGTACTACTATCTCCAGCCTGTGCCAGCTTTGATATGTTTAGAAATTACATTCATCGTGCAGAAGTGTTTGTTGCAGCAGTAAAAGATATTGAAAATAAGTTTTTCAGTTTTGGACATAAAAGGCATTAATCGATGATTTATCAGGCTAACAGTGCAAGGCCCAGAGTTATGTATGACTTTGATCAGGTATTGATATGGTCGGTGCTGTTATTACTGAGCATTGGATTGATCATGATCTACTCTGCGTCTATTGCGATAGCTGAAGCGCAATTCGGTGTCGATCGTGCCCATTATTATTTGCTGCGGCATAGCAGTTTCCTGGTTGTGGGTTTCGTACTGGGTTTGATCGTTTTTCAAGTACCGATGCAAGCGTGGCGAAAATATATCGGTTATTTGTTTATGGGCAATGCCCTTTTACTGGTGCTTGTCCTGGTTCCTGGCATTGGCCATGAAGTCAATGGCAGCCAACGTTGGATTTCTTTATATGTGGTTAATTTGCAACCGTCTGAATTTATGAAATTTGTGATGGTGCTGTACGCCGCCGATTACGTTAACCGCAAATCAGAAGACTTGGGCTGTCTGCTGAAAGGATTTCTTCCCATTACCATAGTAATGGCCTTAGTGGGATTTTTATTATTGCTGCAGCCTGATTTTGGCGCTTTTGTTGTAGTGACGATGCTGGCGATGTCTATTTTGTTTCTGGGAGGCGTCAGTTTAAAAATATTCATTGGCTTGATCTGTATCTTGGCAGTTGGTTTGTATGGATTAATTTTAACTTCTCCGTATCGATTGGATCGGGTGGTGGCATTTATGGATCCTTGGGCTGATCCCTATGGTAATGGGTATCAATTGAGTCATGCGCTCATTGCATTCGGACGCGGTGAATGGTTGGGTGTCGGTCTGGGGGGGAGCGTTGAAAAATTGTTCTATTTACCAGAAGCGCATACGGATTTTTTGCTTTCAGTATTAGCTGAAGAATTAGGGTTTGTCGGAGTCGCTGCAGTAATTGTTTTGTTTATCTGTTTGATTGTCCGTGTTTTTTTTATCGGACGTTTGGCTGCCAAGCTGGAGTCACCATTTTCTGCCTTGGTGGCTCAAGGTATTGGAATTTGGATTGGTTTACAAGCGCTAATCAATATGGGAGTCAATATGGGTGTTTTGCCGACTAAAGGATTAACGCTACCCTTGCTGAGTTTTGGTGGCAGCAGTATCGCGGCAATTTGTATCGCCCTAGCTGTATTGCTGCGCATCGATTGGGAAAATCGGCAACGGTTGCGGGGAGTAACCGTATGAGATCCCACACTATTTTGATTATGGCTGGCGGTACCGGCGGACATGTATTCCCGGCGTTGGCGGTAGCTGATTATCTCAAGGGTCTGGGTTGGCACATCGTGTGGCTGGGAACGCAAACAGGTATGGAATTGAAACTGGTGCCACAACACGGTTATGAAACAGAGGTTATCAATTTTTCTGGATTACGGGGTAAGCGTTTGTTTGCATGGTTTATGTTGCCGTTGCGGATGATCACAGCATTTGTGCAAAGTGTTCGTATCTTGCGTCGCGTTAATCCCGATGTGGTTTTGGGGATGGGTGGCTATCCAGCTTTTCCAGGAGGCATGATGGCATCGCTATTAAATAAGCCATTGGTTATTCATGAACAGAATTCTATACCAGGATTAACGAATAAAATTTTGGCTAAGCTAGCAGACAAAGTCATGTTGGGTTTTCCTGATGCTATTTTTGCCGACAAAGGGAGAATGGTATTTTCAGGTAATCCTGTGCGCGCTGAGATTGCACAGTTGGAAGTGCCGGAAAAGCGTTTTTTGGGGCGGCAAGGAAAGCTGAGGCTGCTAGTGGTGGGGGGCAGTTTAGGAGCGCAGATTTTAAATGCTATGGTGCCACAAGCACTTAAATTGATACCTGAGCATATTCGTCCGTTTGTGGTTCATCAGACGGGTACTGCGCATCTGGGAGCCGTTGAAAAAAACTATGCGGATTTACAATTGGAAGGAGAATTGCTTGCCTTTATCGATGATATGGCTAAGCGCTACGCAGTCTGTGATTTGGTGCTGTGCCGGGCTGGCGCACTAACAATCACGGAATTAACTGCTGCCGGCGTCGCCAGTATATTGGTTCCCTACCCTTATGCGGTTGATGATCACCAAACCAGTAATGCCGGGTTTCTCTCTAATCATGACGCGGCGATATTAATGCCGCAAAGTGAATTAACAGCACAAAAACTGGCGCAACTGTTAATGAGTCTGACACGCGAGAAATTGCTCGCTATGGCCATAGCCGCGCGTAAATTGGCAAAACCGGAGGCAACCAAAGTGGTGGCAGAAGCTTGTGTTGAACTGAGTAAGGGGGCGGCATGAAGCATAAAGTTAAACACATTCATTTTGTCGGCATTGGCGGTTCAGGCATGAGCGGTATTGCAGAAGTTTTTGTGAATTTAGGTTATCAAGTGACGGGATCTGATTTGGTCGCTAGCCAAGTAACGCAACGTTTGAGCAATTTAGGTGTAAAAGTTTATGCGGGTCATGATAGTCGGCAAATAGCCGGCGCTGATGTGGTAGTCACTTCCACTGCTGTCAAACCTGATAATCCTGAAGTTATTGCAGCCAAAAATAAAAACATTCCCGTTGTGCCCCGTGCTTTGATGCTGGCCGAGTTGCTTAGATTGCGCCGCGGCATCGCGATAGCGGGGGCACATGGAAAAACCACCACTACCAGCCTGATTGCCAGTATACTTGCGGCGGCTGATATGGATCCGACGTTCGTTATCGGTGGCAAGCTGGAAGCGGCGGGTTGCCATGCTAAATTGGGAAGTGGTGAATTCATTGTAGTAGAAGCGGACGAGTCGGATGCTTCATTCTTGTATTTACAACCGGTGTTGACGGTGGTGACCAATATTGATGCTGACCATATGGAAACCTATGGTTATGATTTCAATCGCTTGAAGCAAACATTCGTAGAGTTTGTGCAGCATCTACCTTTTTATGGCATGGCGGTACTGTGTATGGATGATGCGAATGTGCGTGAAGTGATGCCGGCTATTACCAAACCCATTACTACTTATGGATTGTCTGAAAATGCACAGGTTCGTGCTATCGATATCCAACAAAACAGCAGTCAAATGAAATTTACTGCAGTCGTGGGTGTGAATGGCTCCGCGCGCAAACTAGCAATTACGCTTAACTTGCCTGGATTGCATAACATACAGAATGCACTGGCGGCTATTGCCGTCGCCAATGAAATTGGCGTTCCGGATGTGGCGATTATTAAAGCGTTATCAGAATTCAGAGGCGTGGAAAGGCGATTTCAACAGTATGGGGAAATCAAGTTGTCCACACAGAAGAATTTTGCGTTAATCGATGACTATGGCCATCATCCTGCTGAAATTGACGCGACTATTAAAGCTGCTCGTGGTACTTTTCCTGGCCGCCGTTTACTGGTGGCATTTCAACCTCATCGCTATACACGTACGCGAGATTTATTCGAAGACTTCATAAAAGTTTTATCCCAGGCAGATGGGCTGTTGTTAGCAGAAGTGTACGCGGCTGGTGAAGAACCGATAGTTGCCGCGGACAGTAAGTCGCTCGCACGTTCAATTCGGGTACAGGGAAAAGTAGAGCCCATTTATGTTGAGGACATCGAAGATTTGTCAGTCACCCTATTAAATACCGTGCAGGATAATGATGTGGTTCTGGTGCTGGGGGCAGGTTCTATAGCTAAAGTAGCGCCGCTTATTGCACAGATGAGAAACAAATTGATTGTTGTGAATAGCCATGAATACTGAGAATCAATGGAGCATCAGCAATTTTTCACTCGATATGGAGGGAAGCATGTCAATATCCGGTGAAGCGAAAATGATCAACACGAGCACATTTGGGATACACGGTGAAATGCGCATCAACGAACCGATGAGCAAGCATACTTCGTGGCGAGCCGGCGGGTGTGCGGAGCGTTTCTATATCCCCGCTGATTTGCGCGATCTTGCACATTTCTTACACGATTTACCATGCAATGAACCGGTTTATATGATTGGACTGGGGAGCAATTTGCTGGTTCGCGATGGGGGCTTGCGTGGTACCGTAGTGGCTGTTTATGCGAAACTCAATGCGTTACAACTGATTGAGCACAAAGGTGCAGATGGTTTGATTTATGCCGGTTCTGGTGTGGCTTGCGCAAAAGTTGCGCGATTTGCGGCCAAACATCAACTCGCTAACGCAGAGTTTCTGGCGGGCATTCCAGGCACAGTGGGCGGAGCATTAGCAATGAATGCCGGATGTTTTGGTACAGAAACATGGCAAATCGTTGAGCGCATAGAGATTATTGATCGCAGTGGCAGCGTATTTATCCGCCAGCCGGATGACTACGAAGTTGGTTATCGCAGCATAAAACTACGGCAACCAAGAGCTGCCACAGTAATAGAAACAGAATGGTTTGCAGGTGGATACTTTAGACTGCCGTACGGTGACCAAACCGAGTCACGCCAGAAAATTAAGCGCTTATTGGCGCAGCGTATCGTTAGCCAACCGCTTGACCAACCGAATGCAGGTTCGGTATTTCGCAATCCGCCGGGCGACTATGCGGCGCGTTTAATTGAAACATGTGGCTTAAAGGGGTTATGTGTGGGTAGCGCAATGGTTTCACCAAAGCATGCTAATTTTATTGTTAACACCGGTAATGCTACTGCGACGGATATTGAAACATTGATTATGTTGGTACAAAGCAGGGTGAAACAGGAAACAGGTATTGAATTAATTCAGGAAGTTCGGATTATCGGTGATGCCGGGAGGCAATCATAGTGACCATACCCAATTTTGGCAAAGTTGCGGTGCTGATGGGCGGCCGCTCTGCCGAACGTGAGATATCGTTGCAGAGCGGACAAGCCGTTCTCGATGCGTTGCGCCGCAGCGGTGTTGATGCATATCCGTTTGATCCGGCGGAGCAAGCTTTGGAAGCGCTTTTGCAACAGCGCTTTGACAGGGTTTTTATCGCACTGCACGGGCGTTTTGGGGAGGATGGCACAATCCAAGGTGCGCTTGAATGGCTAGGTGTACCTTATACCGGCAGTGGTGTAATGGCCAGCGCATTAGCTATGGATAAATGGCGTACCAAATTGATCTGGCAAGCAATTGGCATTCAATCTCCCCGTTATGCCCTATTACAAGCGGATAGTAATTTTGAAGAAATAGCAGAAAAATTGGGGTTGCCGCTCATTGTCAAACCGGCATGTGAGGGATCTACCATCGGTTTAAGTAAGGTACATCACGCTCACGATCTGGCTCAAGCTTATCTGGTGGCAGCGCAGTACGATACTTTGGTACTTGCTGAAGAGTTTATTTCCGGCAGTGAGCTGACGGTTGCCATTTTAGGGCAAATGTCATTGCCAGTGGTGAGAATTGAATTTTCAGGTGAACTCTATGATTATCAAGCAAAATATTTGTCGAATAATACGCATTATTTCTGCCCTAGCGGCCTTGCTGATGAGTTGGAATTTGCGATCAAGAATCAGGCATTGCACGCTTATAGAGTCTTGGGATGTGAGGGCTGGGGGCGAGTGGATTTGATACTCAATCCGCAAGGACAATTTTATTTTCTTGAAGCGAACACTTCACCGGGTATGACAAGCCATAGTTTGGTGCCTATGGCAGCAAGAACAGCAGGAATTTCGTTTGAAGATTTGGTAATAAAAATATTGGCGTTGTCTCATGTGGAATAATTACCAAGCACTTAATTTGATATCTAAAATCTTGTTCACAACTGTGACAATAACGATTCTATATGTCATCAGCTTGCGGGTGATTCAGCCACCATTTTTCCCAATTAAAGAAATTAATATTAGCGTAGTAGCAAATGCAAAAAACAACGATGAAAATTTATTAAATATTACGCGTGAACAAATTGCACAAATCGCTAACAATGAAATCAAAGGTAATTTTGTTTCAGTAGATCTTACTGTCGTACGCGAGGCTTTTTTAAAATTACCGTGGGTACGTGACGCGCGAGTAACCAGGGAATGGCCTGACGGATTGAATGTAACAATTGAGGAACATCAACCATTGGCGTATTGGGGGAGCCATGCGCTCGTCAACATTCACGGTGAAGTGTTTCGCGTGACACTTAATCGAAGTTTACCTATTTTTACCGGACCCAAAGAGGCGAGCGCTCAGGAGGTTACACAACAGTATCGTCGATTCAGTCAAATATTAAACCCATTGCGACAATCCATTGCAGAGATCAATTTAACGCCGCGTTATGCCTGGCGGATTAAATTGCATAATGGCACCATCCTGGAATTAGGGCGTAATGAGATCGAAGAGAGGCTTATCCGCTATGTTTCAGTGTATCACCATAGTATTGCCCAGTTCGAGCAGGAAGGATCGTTAGCGTATGTTGATTTACGTTATCCCAATGGTTTTGCTATCCGCACGGAAAATGAAGTGCAGCAAGTACGTCGTAAATCCGATTTTAAGATAGAAACGTGAGATCAGGGAGATATAACCGAAATGAATAAAGCCAGAGAAAATAGAAACCTGATTGTTGGTCTTGATATTGGCACATCAAAAATTGTGGCTATCGTTGCAGAAGTGATTCCGGAAGGGGGATTTGAAGTTATAGGACTTGGTAGTCATCCTTCCCGCGGTTTGAAAAAGGGTGTGGTGGCCAATATTGAAACAACCGTGAACGCTATCCAGCGAGCTTTGGAGGAAGCGGAGTTGATGGCGGATTGTAAGATTCATGAAGTTTATACAGGAATTGCCGGCAGTCATATCAAAGGTTTTAATTCGGATGGTATGGTGCCCATCAAAGATAAAGAAGTCACGGAAAAAGATGTTGAACGCGTAATGGAAGCCGCAAAAGCGGTAAACATACCGGCAGACCAGCAAATTCTGCACATTCTAAATCAGGAATTTATTATTGACGGTCAGGAAGATGTACGCGAACCAGTAGGTATGAGTGGTATCCGGTTGGAAGTAAAAGTGCATATTGTGACGGGTGCGGTTTCTGCGGCGCAAAATATCATGAAATGCGTTCATCGCTGTGGGTTGGAAGTGCGGGATTTAATATTGCAGCCATTGGCTTCGGCGATGGCTGTGTTATCCGAGGATGAGAAGGATTTGGGTGTTTGTCTAGTCGATATTGGCGGTGGTACAACGGATATCGCGGTATTTACCAATGGCGCAATTCGTCATACCGCGGTTATCCCTATTGCGGGCGATCAAGTGACTAACGATATCGCGATGGCATTGCGGACACCAACAAAAAGTGCAGAAGACATCAAATGTCGCTATGGATGTGCGTTGAGAAGCCTGGCGGATACAAAGGAGATGGTGGAGGTGCCGGATGTCGGTAACCGTGGTTCTCGCCAACTTTCCAGACAAACGCTGGCGGAAGTGATAGAGCCACGTGTTGAAGAGCTTTATTGCATGATACAAGCTGAACTGCGCCGCAGCGGTTTTGAAGAATTACTTTCTTCAGGAATAGTCATTACAGGCGGTTCCGCTTCGTTGCGGGGCATGGTGGAACTTGGAGAGGAAATTTTTCACATGCCAGTACGATTGGGTTTACCCAGTTATCACGGCAATTTGAAGGAGGTCATTCATACACCGCGGTATTCTACCGGTATTGGTTTAATTCTCGCTGGTATCGAACAGATGCAACATCAACAAGGTTCAAAATTACAAGGAGGTTCTGCTAAACAAATTCTTTCAAGGATGAAGGGTTGGTTTCAGAGAAATTTTTAAAGACAAGTTTACAAAGGTTGTGTGAGCAATTAAGTAGTTTTAATTTCAATGTACTAAAGGAGAGACATTATGTTCGAAATCATGAATAACGAAACTCAAGAAGCAGTCATTAAAGTTGTCGGCGTTGGTGGTTGCGGCAGCAATGCAGTGGATCATATGATCCAAAATGGCATGCAGGGCGTTGAGTTCATCAGTATGAATACTGATGCACAAGCACTGAAAGGTAACAAGGCACCCACAATATTGCAATTGGGCACAGGCATTACCAAAGGTCTGGGTGCAGGCGCAAACCCTGAAATCGGACGCGAGGCTGCACTTGAGGATCGTGATCGCATTGCAGAATTGATTCAGGGCGCGGATATGCTGTTTATCACTGCCGGCATGGGGGGTGGAACGGGAACTGGTGCAGCACCAATTGTTGCGCAAGTGGCCAAGGAATTGGGTATTTTGACTGTCGCGGTAGTCAGTAAACCCTTTGCATTTGAAGGAAGACGATTGGTTGCTGCCAAAGCGGGTATGGAAGCATTGTCACAACATGTTGATTCATTGATCGTGATTCCTAACGATAAGCTAATGATGGTGCTAGGCAATGATATTTCCATGCTAGATGCATTCAAAGCAGCCAATGATGTCCTTTATGGTGCAGTGGCTGGTATTGCGGAAGTGATTAATTGCCCAGGTTTGGTCAACGTTGACTTTGCTGACGTTAAAACCGTTATGTCTGAAATGGGCATGGCAATGATGGGTTCAGCGATAGCGGCAGGTGTTGATCGTGCGCGTGTAGCCGCAGAACGTGCAGTTTCAAGTCCGTTGCTAGAAGATATTTCTTTATCAGGAGCTCGTGGTATTTTGGTGAATATTACCGCAAGTTCATCTCTCAAAATGAGAGAAGTCCATGAAGTAATGAATGCTATTAAGAATTTAACTGCTGAAGATGCAACCATTATTGTAGGGACTGTAATTGATGAAAATATGACTGAAGATCTACGTGTCACAATGGTTGCAACTGGGTTAGGCAGTATAGCTAGTCAAAACCAGAATACGCCTTTAACGGTTATTCACAGTCGTACTGGAACAGATGATCGTGATTCGATGTTTGCAGCGGAGGAACCTGCAGTTATGCGTACGGGAAGAAGAAGCAATGCCACAGTGGCAGCAATGCGTCAATCAGGTGTCGATCCAATGGATATCCCGGCTTTCTTGAGAAGACAAGCTGACTAGTCTGATTTACTGAGAAAAAAATGCTTGCTGCCCTGTTGGTTATCCAGCAGGGTGGTTTTGCGGGCATTGATGTGTGGTTGCTTGTATTGTGTATTTTTTGCATTAATCCTGTTTTTGCGAATGCAATGCTTGTGGTGTTAAAGCGGCGATCTGAATCGTCTGAAGAGAGTTTTCTTGTTGCTGCGTAAGTTGAGTAAATGTGGATGACTATTCGTCTTAAATGCGTATAGGAGCTAGTTGAACCCAATGATCGAGATTGGATCTTGTCGACTGACTATGGCCTAGAAGAGTATCCAGAAGTTTGGCGCGTATTACTTTGCGGCTCAAGGAAATAAGATCAATATAGCGTTTCGCAATTGGTTTGGTCACAAATGAGGGTCTAAATCTAGAAAAATTCTTGTTAAGAATACAACTGATTATTTAATTTTTCTGATTAAGTGCAATAATATCTATTTGCGAGGTATCCTCACTGGGTTCAAACCACGCAAGATTTTGGTGCAATTTGACGACTTCTCCTACAATGATCAATGTGGGTGGAGTCAAATTGGCGGTTGTTGCGAGGTGTGGCAATGTTTGAAGAGTTCCGGTAACAATTTTTTGTTTTTGTGTTGTGCCCTGTTGAATGATTGCTGCAGGTGTGTTACTCGGTAGTCCATGAGAGATTAGATTTTGGCATAACAGAGGTAAGCCCAACAATCCCATATAAATCACAATAGTTTGGCTGGGACGTGCCAGATAAGACCAATCCAGATCAATGGTATTATTTTTCATGTGGCCAGTGACAAAAATACAAGATTGCGCATAATCCCGGTGCGTCAGCGGGATACCGGCATACGCAGCAACACCTGAAGCGGCAGTAATACCGGGTACTACTTGAAAAGGAATATGGTGTGAAGTCAAGGTTTCAATTTCTTCGCCGCCGCGTCCAAAAATGAAAGGATCCCCCCCTTTAAGTCGCAGTACTCGCTTGCCTTCTTGTGCCAATCGCACCAGCAATTGGTTGATCGATTCTTGCTTGAGTGTATGACGATTACGTTCCTTGCCGGCATAAATGCGAGTGGCATCGCGGCGCACCATGTCAAGAATTGCTGGCGAAACTAGCCGATCGTATACGACAACATCAGCTTGTTGCATCAAACGCATAGCACGGAAGGTCAATAAATCGGGATTACCTGGTCCAGCACCTACCAAGTAAACCTCACCTTGTGGCGGTTCGTCTTTTTCCTGCTGAAGGGATCGTAATAGATAATCCTGTGCTGCATTATCTTGACCAGCTAATACCATTTTTGCAAATTGACCTTGCAGCATTTTTTCCCAAAAGATACGTCTTTTCTCCGGGAGTTCGAAATGCTGCTTGACACGTTGACGGAATTTTCCTGCGATTGATGCCAAACGAGCATATGCGACTGGTATTATAGTTTCGAGTTGGGCTCGCAGTATTCTAGCTAAAACTGGTGATTGTCCGCCACTAGATATGGCGATCATAAGTGGCGAACGATCTACGATAGAAGGCATGATAAAAGTACATAAATCCGGATCGTCGACTACATTGACTGGAATATGTCGCTGCTGGGCTGCTTGGGAAACTTGTAGATTGATTGCACGATCATTTGTAGCGGCAATAGCAAGTGATATATTTTGCAGGTGCTCAAGTTGAAAATATTCGGCATAGTAATGGATTCTGCCTAGTGAAAGGTAATTATGCAGTCCTGGATCAAGTTCCGGTGATACCACAGATACTCGCGCGCCCGCCTGTAACAGAAGCATGATCTTACGGGTGGCAACTTCGCCACCGCCCACAACTAAGCAGGTTTTGTTTTTGATATCTAAGAAAACGGGTAGAAAATCCATCGATTCCGAATCTCACAAGTAAAAAAGAAATGCTGATTAATTTATACGTCAAATATTGACTTATAAATTAATCAGCATTTCCTTGCAATGCAGTAATTACATTTTATACGGGATCAACAGAAATTTTTTTGGATGTTGATTTATAAACTAGATTCCAATTTAAGAATATCTTCTAGTTTAATATTGATTCCTGATCCCTTAAAAACAGTGCCAACTTTCTTCTTTTGTAAGTGCTCAATATTTAAATCATAAACTTCTTTGGAAAGGGGGAAATACTTGACTTCGGTTACTAGTGTTGGGGCATTTCCCATATAAAAATTAATAAATTCAACGACTTCATGTTTTTCGGTCGACTTGGCATTAACATAAATAAATATTGGACGCGACAGCGGTTTATAAGTGTTATTTTCTACGGTTGCAGCAGATGGAAGAACGCCTCCATTACCATTGTCTACCGCAACTGCATTAATCTTTTTGATATTTTCAATGTAATAAGCAAATCCGAAAAAACCTAATGCAAAGATATCACTGGCAACACCTTGCACTAGAACATTGTCGTCTTCAGATGCAGTAAAATCACCGCGACTAGATTTAGCTTTGCCAACGATTGCTTCGGTAAAGTACTCAAATGTACCGGAGTCCGCACCTGGACCGTAAAGTTTTATTTTTTTATCAGGCCATGCGGGATTAACGTGATTCCACTGGGTAATTTTACCTTGTGCTTCTGGTTCCCAGATTTTTTTCAATTCTTCTACTGTAATCGTTTTGCTCCAAGTATTTTTGGGATTGGCAACAATCGTTAAGGCATCAAATGCAATCGGCATTTCAATATATTGCACACCCTCTTGCTTGCATGCTTCCATTTCTGTAGCAGTAATGGGGCGTGATGCATTAACGATATCAATTTCATTCCGACAAAATTTTCTAAATCCACCACCGGTTCCTGAAATCCCGACAGTGACACGAATGGCACCGCGCTTAGCTTTTTGGAAATCTTCTGCGACAGCTTCTGTTACGGGGAAAACGGTACTGGAACCATCAATCTTGATTATAGGGCTGGCATTAACAACTTCTGAAGCTAGCGCTGCATAAAATACAATTGTTACAGCAAATGCTTTAAAGTTTAATGAATTCAACATGTATATTCTCCAAGTGATAAATAATGATGATGAAAAATTAAAAGGCAGTGATATAGTATTTCAGGATTGTTACAAGAATGTGACAATAAAAGATATGCAATACGAACCCTTCTTTCGCGAATGCAGCACCCTGAAGGCAGTCAGCGCTATGCGTTACTCGCAGTTTGCACTGTATGGGCAATGCGTTCAGCCCAATGATTGATTTTGTGTTTAGATTCACCCTCGACCATTACGCGAATGAGGGGCTCTGTGCCCGATGCGCGAATGAGTACACGGCCTTTACTATTTAAATCTGCTTCAGCGGCTTCTTGGATGGCTTTGATTTCTTTATTGTTATTGAAGTCAAACGACTTCGGAATTTTTACATTGATAAGTCGTTGCGGGTAAAGCGAAACGCCGCGCATGAATTGTGCCAAGGTTTTCTGTGTGTCACGTAACGCGTATAACACTTGTAGGGCGGAGATAATGCCATCGCCGGTAGTGTGTTTATCTCTACATACGATATGTCCGGAATTCTCACCACCAAGATACCATTTTTTTTCGTGTAGCAATTCTATAACGTAACGATCTCCCACTTTTGCACGCAGAAATGGTATTTTCATTTTTTTAAAACGATTTTCTATGGCAAGGTTGGTCATCAAGGTACCAACTACACCACCCTTTAGCATTTTTTTCTGTTTACGGTGTTTAGCGATAATGTAGAGTAATTGGTCACCTTCGTATAGTCTACCTTGCTTATCTACCATCATGACACGATCACCATCGCCATCTAATGCAATGCCTAAATCAGCGTGGTGATGTAAAACTGCTTTTTGTAAGGTTGCGCAATAGGTGGCCCCACACTCTAGGTTGATATTCAAGCCATTCGGTTCGACGCCAATTGTAATCACATCTGCCCCTAATTCGTGCATGACAGGACCTGCGATGTTATATGCGGCTCCATTGGCGCAGTCGACTACAATTTTTAACCCTCTTAAATCAAGATGATAGGGAAAAGTACTTTTGCAAAATTCGATATAGCGGCCGGATGCATCTTTAATACGTAGCACTTTACCTAGTTTTTCTGAAGGCATGGTTTCAATGGGTGTATCTAATAAAGCTTCAATACTGTGTTCCATTTCATCTGGCAATTTGCGCCCATCAGCTGAAAAAAATTTAACACCATTATCCTCGAATAGATTATGCGAAGCTGAGATAACGATACCAGCCTGTAGCCGGAACGCGCGGATTAGATACGCAATGGCTGGAGTTGGCATAGGGCCAGATAAAAAAACGTCAACACCCGCCGCACTTAAACCGGCTTCTAATGCAGATTCAAGTATATAACCTGAAACTCGAGTATCTTTTCCGATCAAAACTGTCGGTCGTTTTCCTTCCATGAGATGCCAATCTACTGTAAATAAAACTTTTCCTACCGAGTACCCTAAATGCATTATAGATTCCGGCGTAATAGGCTCTATACCTACTCGTCCCCTTATTCCATCAGTTCCAAAATATTTTTTTGTCAATTTATTAACCCATTAATAGATGATATGAAAATAAATGAGTGCGACAGTTTATTTTAGGTACGATTACCTATCATTACAGGTTTGCATGGCTGTACAAACCGCAAACGCATCTTTGCTTGCTTTAACATCATGAACGCGTACAATTTTGGCACCTTTACTTATCGCAAGCAAGGCTGCGGCAATACTTTCATGGATTCGATTACTGACGTTGTTGCCTGTAATCGCTCCAAGCATAGATTTGCGGGATAGGCCCACTAGTATCGGAACATTAAGTTTTGTGAATTCATGCAGTTGATTGAGTAGCATTAAATTATGCGTAAGTGTTTTACCAAAACCGAAGCCCGGATCGATAATTAAACGATCTTGTGAGATACCGGCAGCAATCGCCGCATTGATGCGTTGCTGCAGGAAATTTTTAACTTCTGAAACAACGTGGTTGTAAAGAGGGTTTTCTTGCATGCTTTGTGGCATACCTTGCATATGCATGAGGCATACCCCTACATGATTATTTTGTGCAATGATTTCTAGCGCTCCCGGCGCTTGCAACGCATTGACATCGTTTATCATAGATGCGCCTGAAGCGATTGCTTGTTTCATTACTTCAGGCTTAGATGTATCGATAGAAATTGGAGTATTGGTGTCAACTAATGTTTCCAATACGGGAATAACACGATTCAACTCTTCATCAATGCTCACTGAATGGCTGCCAGGGCGTGTCGATTCTCCGCCGATATCAAGTATATCGGCACCTTCATCAATAAGTTTTTTTGCATGTGTAATGGCCTTCTGAGTTGATAGATACAGCCCGCCATCCGAAAAGGAATCAGGGGTGACGTTAACAATACCCATAATTAATGGTCGATTGGATGAGATGATGAAGCTATCTTGCATAAAGTGAATAGAAATGAGCTAGAAAAATAAAAACGGGATACGATTTCTAAGCCGTATCCCGTTTTTTTGTTATAACAGATTGATATTAATCTGCTTCTTTTGCAACTTCGTGGGGCGCTGCAGGTTGAATTTGCTCATCAGATTTTGCTGATGGTTCACCGCCACTCGTTGCAGAAGACATTGATTGAGGTGGTTTCGGTGGACGTGGCGGGCGACCTTCCATGATATCTTTGATTTGGTCGCTATCAATCGTTTCCCACTCCAGTAAAGCTTGAGTCATGGCTTCAATTTTGTCTTTATTGGCTTCAATAAGTTTGCGTGCAATCGCGTATTGTTCATCAACAATACGGCGAACTTCTGCATCAACTGTCTGCATGGTCGCTTCACTCATATTTTTATGTGTAGTGACTGAGCGACCCAGGAAAACTTCACCTTCATTTTCACCATAAACCATTGGGCCAAGCTTATCAGACATTCCCCACTGGGTTACCATCTGCCGCGCTAATTCTGTTGCACGCTCAAAATCATTGGAGGCGCCTGTTGTCATTTGCTTCATAAAAACTTCCTCGGCAATGCGTCCACCAAACATCACGGAAATCCTTTGTAGAATCTCTTCTCGTTCCATACTAAAACGATCTTCCGTTGGCAATTGCATGGTTACACCCAGTGCACGGCCGCGAGGGATAATCGTTACTTTATGTACCGGATCAGTTTTTGGTAACAACTGTGCAACAACAGCATGTCCCGATTCATGATAGGCAGTATTTCGACGTTCATGCTCAGGCATGACTACTGAGCGCCGCTCTGCACCCATGAAAATTTTGTCTTTCGCGCGTTCAAAATCTTCCATATCTACGAGTCGCTTGTTACTACGCGCAGCAAATAATGCCGCTTCATTGACTAAGTTAGCCAAATCAGCACCTGACATGCCTGGGGTACCACGTGCCAAAATATCCGCTTTTACATCAGGCGAAAGAGGTACTTTGCGCATATGTACATGTAGAATTTGTTCACGTCCACGTATATCAGGAAGTGGCACTGTTACTTGACGGTCGAAGCGACCAGGACGAAGTAGTGCAGGATCCAATACATCGGGTCGGTTGGTTGCTGCAATCACAATAACACCCATCGAACCTTCGAAGCCATCCATTTCTACCAGTAACTGGTTAAGTGTTTGTTCTCGTTCATCATTTCCGCCGCCCAAACCAGCACCTCGCTGACGACCTACCGCATCAATTTCATCGATAAAGATAATGCAAGGTGCATGCTTTTTTGCTTGTTCAAACATGTCGCGTACTCGGGATGCGCCAACACCGACAAACATTTCAACAAAATCAGAACCTGAAATGCTGAAAAATGGCACTTGCGCTTCACCCGCAATTGCGCGAGCTAGCAACGTTTTACCCGTTCCTGGACTACCTACCATTAAAACGCCGCGTGGAATACGTCCACCCAATTTCTGAAATTTGGTCGGATCACGTAGGAATTCAACCAATTCCGCAACTTCCTCTTTTGCTTCCTCACAACCGGCAACATCATTAAAAGTCACTGTGTTGGTAGATTTATCGAGCATCCGCGCTTTACTTTTGCCAAATGAAAATGCACCACCATTACGTCCACCGCCTTGCATTTGACGCATAAAAAATATCCATACAGCAATTAGCAGTAGCATGGGGAACCATGAGATGAAAATACTCATCAACATAGAAGGTTCTTCTTCTGGTTTTGCTTCAATAATAACGCCTGCTTTAAGTAAATCACTGACCATCCAGGGATCTGATGGTGCATAAGTTGTAAAACGTCTGCCGTCAGATTTTGTACCCTTAAGCGTCCGTCCTTCGATAATAACTTTAGCAATCCTGCCTTGATTCAATTCAGCAATGAATTGTGAATATTCCATAGGTACTTGCGTCGGTTGACGTACGCTGAACTGATTAAATACGGTCATCAACACAAGTGCAATTACTAGCCAAATGGCCATGTTTTTAATTAAGTTATTCAAAATAGCTCCTTGGTTTGCACCTTAAAATCATTGATTAATCATTCTAACTCTATTTGATAAAATATAACAGGACAGTTCGTATCCGCTAAAAATGTTGTAAATCCAACTTTACTACTTAGTGTGACTAAATTCACTGCGGGAATCCATTTATTTTTCTGCGAATCCTAACTACCTTTTTTCAAGGCCTAATAAATATAACTCATTACTGCGGTCACGCGAGGCTTCGGGTTTTCGTACCAGTACATTTCTAAAGCCTTTTCGCATTTCAAGAAGAAATTGATCAAAATCCCGACCTTGGAAAACTTTGACCAAAAAATTTCCACCATAGTTCAGTTGCTCCATTGCGAATGCGAGAGCCAATTCAGCTAAATACATACTTCTGGCTTGATCGCTGATTACTATACCACTGATATTGGGCGACATGTCTGAAATAACAAGATCCAATGGAGTATCTGCCAGATGTTTCTTCAATTCTTGTATCGCATGCGCTTCTCTAAAATCACTTTGTATAAAATTAACACCTGATAATGGTTGCATAGCAAGAATATCAAGCGCAACGACTTTGCCGCTGCTACCTACTTTATGGCTGGCAATTTGAGACCAACTACCAGGGGCTGCACCTAAATCCACAACAGTCATGCCTGGCTTGAGAATGTGATTACGTTCAATAATCTCGAGCAGTTTGTATGCTGCACGTGATCGATAGCCATTCTTTCTAGCTAGCTTGACAAAGTGATCATTCACATGTTCTTTCATCCAAGCTTTACTGGTTTTAGCTCGCTTCATCAAGTAAAATAATAAAATTTTTAAAAGAAATTTATGTTAACACTAACTGTTGCTCATCGACGTGAATTAAAAGCACGGGCACACGCACTAAATCCAGTAGCGATGATTGGGAAGACTGGATTAACTGACAGTGTGATGAAAGAACTGGATCGTGGTCTTGCGAGCCATGAATTGATAAAAATTAAAGTTCAAGTTGATGATCGGGTTGTCAGAAATACGCTATTTGATGAAATTTGTCAGCAGTTGGATGCGGCACAGGTGCAGCATATAGGGAAAGTATTTGTTATTTATCGACCTAAGCCAGAAGAAAGTGAGAGAAAAAAAGTTGTGAAAAAATCTGGTGATAAAAAACGTAAGCTATTTCGTACTAAACGAAGCTTCCAAAACTGAGGTTCTTGGGGATTGTAACTAGATGTATTTAACATCAAGTATTTCATATTCACGTATACCGCTAGGTGCTTGGACTTCTGCAATATCTCCGGCATATTTACCAATGAGAGCTCTGGCAATGGGTGAGCTGATCGAAATTTTTCCATCTTTGATGTTAGCTTCGTCGTCACCTACGATTTGATAAGTGACCGTTTCACCGCTTTGTAAGTCTTCCAGTTCCACGGTGGCACCGAATACACATGCACCATCCGCATTGATGAGGGCCGGATTAATGATTTGCGCACTCGATAGTTTACTTTCCAACTCTGCTATTCGCCCTTCGATAAAGCCTTGCTTTTCCTTTGCAGCATCATATTCAGCATTTTCGGACAGATCTCCATGAGAGCGTGCTTCTGCAATTGCCGCAATGACAGCTGGACGGTGCACAGTTTTCATTTCATGTAACTCTTTGCGCAATGCTTCCGCTCCTGCTACCGTTAATGGAATAGTACTCATTGTAATTTCTTACCTTTCATTTTCATTCTGTTTTTAATAATCGAGCCAATAAATTTTATTGTGGTATCACGACCTAAGCTGTGTGTGCAATTTCTGTAAATTATAAGCTTGTAATTCACATCTGTTTATTATACCCATGCAAGCAGCGCGTGCGCCTGCTAATGTTGTATAGTAAGTCACTTTTGCTTGAAGTGCAGCATGACGAATTGAATAAGAGTCACGTATGGCACTGCGTTGATTTTTTACCGTGTTAATAATCAAGCTGATTTCACCATTTTTAATCATGTCGACAATATGCGGACGACCTTCTGCTACTTTATTGATAATAATGACATTGATTCCAGCTTCTGAAATCGCGGCGGCTGTTCCGCGCGTAGCATAAACGGTGAAGCCAAGTTCTGCAAGGTTACGTGCGATTTCGACAGCATGCTGTTTATCAGATTGCCGCACGCTAATAAAAATCTTGCCGGATGCTGGCAGGCGAACATCTGTGGCCAACTGAGATTTAACAAAAGCTTCGGCGAAAGTAGCGCCCATGCCCATGACTTCACCGGTGGACTTCATTTCCGGACCTAATATCGTATCAACACCAGAAAGTTTTAAGAAAGGGAAAACAGCTTCTTTAACTGAGTAATAATCAGGAATTACTTCTTCGGTAATGCCTTGTTCTGTTAGCTTTTTTCCTGCCATGCAGCGTGCTGAAATTTTTGCCAATTGCAGGCCGGTTGCTTTGGAAATGAAGGGCACTGTGCGCGATGCTCTAGGATTGACCTCGAGAACATAAACGGTATTATCCTGAATTGCGAACTGAACATTCATCAGCCCTACAACGTTTAATGCACGGGCCATCTCAGCCGTTTGGCGGCGTAATTCATCGAGTATCTCAGGTTGCAGATTGAAAGTTGGCAAGGCGCATGCTGAGTCACCGGAATGCACACCCGCTTGTTCGATATGCTCCATGATACCGCCAATCAAAACAGTTTCACCATCATATATGGCATCAACATCGACCTCGGTGGCGTTGGTAAGAAAATGATCCAGTAACACCGGCGAATCATTGGACACTTTAACAGCTTCGCGCATATAACGTTCTAGCTCAGCTTTTTCATGCACGATTTCCATGGCTCGCCCGCCCAGTACATAACTCGGTCTGACTACAAGCGGATAGCCAATTTCATCGGCAGCGGTCAAAGCTGATTGCGGATCGCGCGCTGTACGATTGGGAGGTTGCCGCAAGCCCAATGATTGCAACATTTTCTGGAAGCGTTCGCGATCTTCAGCGCAGTCTATCATGTCCGGGCTGGTACCGATTATGGGGACGCCGTTTGCTTCTAAGTCTCGCGCAAGCTTGAGAGGCGTTTGTCCGCCATATTGCACGATTACACCATTGGGTTTTTCCACAGCAGCAATTTCGAGTACGTCTTCCAGTGTCAAGGGTTCAAAATATAAGCGATCCGATGTGTCGTAATCGGTCGAAACTGTTTCAGGGTTGCAGTTAACCATGATCGTTTCAAAGCCATCTTCACGTAACGCCAAGGCTGCGTGTACACAACAATAATCAAACTCAATGCCTTGACCGATACGATTGGGGCCGCCGCCCAGTACCATAATTTTCTTTTTATTTGTCGGCTGTGATTCGCACTCATCCTCGTAAGTGGAATACATATAGGCTGTACTGGTGGCGAATTCGGCCGCGCACGTATCGACACGTTTATATACCGGTCTTACATTTAATTGCTGTCGGTAAGTTCGCACCGCAGTTTGCTCGGTTTGAAGCAATTTTGCCAAGCGTCGATCGGAAAAACCGCTTCGTTTGAGTTTACGTAATGCGTGTTTATCCAATGCTTCCAGGCTTGTGTTTGCCAACATTTGTTCTTGCTTGACGAGATCCTCGATTTGCGCAAGAAACCAAATATCGATATGTGTCAACTGATGGACTTCATCAATGGACAGCTTGCAACGGAAAGCATCAGCAATATACCAGATTCGCTCGGGACCGGGATTAGCCAGTTCCGTTCGAATGATTTCGAGATTGTCGGTTTTCTCGTCCAATCCATCAGCACCGGTTTCCAGTCCGCGCAAAGCTTTTTGCAAAGATTCCTGAAAAGTGCGGCCGATTGCCATGACTTCACCGACCGATTTCATTTGCGTGGTCAAGCGATCATTGGTTTGTGGAAACTTTTCAAAGGCAAAGCGCGGCACTTTGGTCACGACATAATCGATAGTGGGCTCGAACGATGCCGGTATCACACCGCCGGTGATATCATTGCCCAGCTCGTTGAGGGTATAGCCGATGGCAAGTTTGGCGGCAATCTTGGCGATTGGGAAGCCGGTTGCTTTCGATGCCAGCGCAGAGGAGCGCGACACGCGTGGATTCATTTCAATCACCAGCATGCGGCCAGTATCTGGATTAATCGCAAATTGAACATTGGAGCCGCCCGTTTCCACGCCGATTTCGCGTAATACCGCAATCGATGCGTTGCGCATCAGTTGATATTCCTTGTCCGTCAATGTTTGAGCGGGTGCTACGGTGATTGAGTCGCCGGTATGAACACCCATTGGATCGAGATTCTCAATGGCGCAAACAATAATACAATTATCGTTTTTATCCCGCACGACTTCCATTTCAAATTCTTTCCAACCGATGACAGATTCTTCAATCAGCAATTCTCTGGTCGGTGAAGTTTCCAAGCCGCGTTCGCAGATATCGAGAAATTCTTGGCGATTGTATGCGATACCGCCGCCACTTCCGCCCATCGTGAAAGACGGGCGAATGATGACAGGATAGCCCAGCATCGCTTGAACTTGAAGTGCTTCTTCCATGCTATGAGCAACTGCAGAGCGGGCAGAATTCAAGCCGATGCGGCTCATGGCCTGTTTAAATTTCTCACGATCTTCGGCCATGTCGATCGCTTCCCGGGAAGCACCAATGAGTTCGACACCATATTTTTGCAATACACCGTGCTTGACCAGATCCAGCGCGCAGTTTAATGCGGTTTGTCCGCCCATAGTCGGCAGTAGTGCCTGAGGCCGCTCAATGGCGATTATCTTTTCAAGCATAGGCCAGGTAATCGGTTCGATGTACGTTGCATCCGCCATTTCCGGATCGGTCATGATGGTGGCTGGGTTGGAGTTGACTAAAATGATACGGTAGCCTTCTTCCCGTAGGGCTTTGCAGGCTTGAGCGCCGGAATAATCGAATTCGCACGCTTGACCGATGATAATAGGACCGGCACCGATGATGAGGATGGATTGAATGTCGGTACGTTTAGGCATATTTTTCAGAGAGTGAACATTGCAATGCTATGATTGAGAATGCTGCGTTTTACGGTGCTGCATCATGGCGATAAATTTATCAAACAAATAATCGGCCTCGTGTGGGCCGGGACTGGCTTCCGGATGACCCTGAAAGCAAAATGCCGGCTTATCAACCAATTCAAATCCTTGCAAGCTGCCATCGAACAGCGATACATGGGTGATGCGCGCGTTGCCGGGTAAGGAGTCCAGATCGACTGCAAAACCATGATTCTGGCTGGTTATGATGACTTTGCCGCTGCTGACATCTTGAACAGGATGATTGGCGCCATGATGGCCAAATTTCATTTTGACTGTGCGTGCGCCACTGGCTAATGCCAATAATTGATGTCCAAGGCAAATGCCAAATATCGGGATATTTTTTTGCAGCAAGACTTGGGTAGTGGAAATTGCATAATCGCAAGGTTCAGGGTCACCGGGACCATTGGAGAGAAAGATGCCGTCCGGTTGAATTTTCATGACTTCTTCTGCCGGCGTTTGTGCAGGAAAAACTGTCACCTTGCAACCACGCTGCGCGAGCTTGCGCAAGATTGTGCGCTTGATGCCAAAATCGAAAGCGGCGACATGAAATACGGGGTTTTCCTGAATCCGGAAATCTGATTCCAACGACCATTCACCTTCCATCCAGGTATACGGTTGCCGGCAACTCACCACTTTGGCAAGATCCATTCCCGCGAGCCCAGGAAATGCCCTCGCGGCTTGCAAAGCTTTGCCCTCATCAATTTCTCCCGCCATAATGCAGCCCGATTGCGCACCTTTCTCACGCAAAATCCGCGTCAATTTACGCGTATCGATTTCCGCAATAGCGATGACGTTTTGTTCCCGGAGAAATTCGGCTAATGTCTGGGTTTTTCGGTGATTGCTGGCAATTAACGGAAGATCACGAATGACTAGTCCGGCGGCATACACTTTGTCGATGTTGCCTGATTCAAAATCAACCGGATTGGCGCCCGTATTGCCAATATGCGGGTAAGTCAGGGTAATGATTTGCTGGCAATACGAAGGATCGGTTAATATTTCTTGATAGCCGGTCATCGCCGTATTGAAAGCGACTTCCCCTGTTTTGATACCTTCAACACCGATAGACGCGCCATAAAAAACCGTTCCATCAGCAAGAGCGAGGATGGCGTGCGAGCGTTGTGACACAAAAAACTCCTTGGAAACTGGCAAAATCTGGGAAAAAGAACCAAAGCTAATCTATTGCACTACCCTAGTCATTGGATGATGAGATTATACGTGAAAAAGGTTTGGTTTTCTATGAGGTATGCTATTATCAAAATTTAGCGGTATCGTGTGTTTACCCCCTAATAATCAACTAGAAAGATTCTTTTTCCGCTCTTTTGATCGATGGGGAAAGAAATTGATTGACAAAACTGCAACAATTAATTTTTGTGAGAACAATAATAGTGTATGTGGTACACGATATTTCTTATTTTATGTGTTTGTGCCTACTTTTAATGCAATATCTCAGATAGCGGAGAATGGAAATGAATCAGAATTTTAATGTAAGAAAAGATGAGCTGTTAAAAGATATACAGAATATTTTAAAGAATGCTGAAGATCTTTATGAATCTATTGCTGATGATGGTACCGATAAAACCAAGCAAATCAAGAAGAATTTAAAAGCAAAGATAGAAAAAACCAGGGTGCAATTTGAGGATATCGAAGATAGTTTGACTGATATTGCAGAAACAACTGCTGCAACTGTAGCAGACGCTGATGCGTGGATACGCAATAATCCTTACCCTGCTTTAGGAGTAGCGTTTTCAATGGGAATGTTAATAGCATTACTGCTCGGCGGGAATTCGCGCCGCTGAGAATTTTTATTGTATTTGAATACGGTCTTAACTTTCACCAAAAAGTAACTTAATGAACGAGCATTGAGTATTGTGAAAGCGGCGATAAGTAATTGAGTGGAGTAACTAGATATAGACTCTGCTTTTACATCATTTGAGCGACTAATAGTTCGCTTAAAAAATGTGCGATTTAAATGACTAATCTCTCAAAGCTGACATACTAAAAACTATTGCAATATTGGTAACCGCCGTGTTCTGGTGTTTGTTTCTAATACCAAATCTTAATTTAAATCAAGAAGATCCAACTTATCAAGCTCCGTTACAGTTTCTTGGAGTGTGTAGACTATTCTATTGGCCCCCACTGCTTGTAATTTGTCAAAATTACTTTTAGCGGATTCCGAGTCATCTAAACCTAGTCTGCTCGCCACAATAATTATCTCCGGGAAACGTGCGCGTACTCGCTTACAGAGATAAACAGTATGCGCTAAGCTACCAGGATAAACCGAAACAATAACAATAATATTGGCTTTTATTTGTTCTATCCCTGTCAGCATTTCGGTCGCTAAACCCAAAGAAGTAATTTCGTGCCACTCAAAATCTTCATTGTGTATTGATTTTCTCAGCATAGTTACAGCCAGTTCATCAGTGGGATCACGTGCGGGTATGGTCAAAATTATTTTTCGCTTGGTTTGTGCTTGTTCTTTATGTTCTTGAGCTTCTGCTTCGTTTATTTGTTCGGCAAGAACGGTTCTTAAATTTTCGATAAGCTCACGTTGTTCCTCACTATCAATTTTTCCTTGGCGTAAATCGATTCTGGCTTGCAACAATGCTGGAATGGCCAAATCATCGAATGCCTGCGCTAGGGTTTTATCGGTATTTGAAGAAAGTTCTTGTTCAACCAACCCCGTTGCCTCATCAACATCATCGGCTAACAATCGTTGATAAAAGCGTTGTCCAACTGATAAAGCGGGCCGATCGCCGAGGAGCGTATCCAGGAAACTTAAGTAAGGAACATATCGCCCCAATACCACGATACAAACCGTTAACGGTGAGGCCAAAATAAGACCAATCGGTCCCCATAACCATGTCCAGAATGCTACGCATACCAGCAGGGCTGCCTGAGATACACCGATACCGCGTCCGTAGAGCATGGGTTCTATGATCATGTTGGTGATAAGCTCAAGCACACAGAACATGGCGAGTACCATAATTGCTAATGACCAATCAGGCGAAATCAGCAGGCTCAGCATGATGGGAAGGATTGCGGTAAGCCATGGCCCTAGATATGGGATATAACGTAACAAAGCTCCAAAGAATCCCCATAAAGCGGCATACGGAACACCAATTAACCATAAACCCAGAGCTACTGCAATTCCATATCCTACATTTATCAGTAATTGCATCAGCAGATATCTACTGACGCGTTCACCGGCATCTTCAAATGCTCGTGTGGTATGCGCTATCTGTTCAACACCAATTAATGAAATCACACGATCACGTAAATCTTCTCGATTGAGCAGCATGAAGCAAACCAACACAATTATCAAACCGGCGTTAGCCAGAGGTTCCAGCATGGGACCAAAAAGAGACCACAACTGCGATAATTGAAAGGGGCCATCATTTACAATACGAACCGGCTGAGCATCTATTTTTTCTTTTTTGTCAGTAGGAATAGGTAAGCTATCTTCTATGGCGGGGTTATCTGTCAGTTGCTCGGTAATACGTTCTGTTACAGCCTGCAATTTATCTAATAATCCATCACGTTCACGTTCAGTAAGTTGATTGATTTTGGATAAGATGTTGTTTTCGTACTGCGGGTATGCATCCAATAAGCTTCCCATTTGATTAGTTATACCCCACATAGCACCGACAATGCTACTTAGTGCAAGCGAAGAGGCTAGAGCGACAGCGACTACTCGAGCAATACCGTGTTGCTGTAGCCATGATACTATTGGTGATAGCAGAAACGTCAGCAAAATGGACAATGCAACAGGGATAATGATCACCCTGGCCCAATAAAGAAAACCCAGTACCAGCGCCAAAGCGATTAACATGGAGACATTATTGGTAATGCACTGATTTTTATTCATGTTTTGTTGAGTAAAAACAAATTTTCTGGAAAGATAAAATCACGAAACGCTATTATATTATGATCAAACGAATAATTTTCCTTAGCTTACTAAAATTAACTTATTTAATATTCATTCCTTCAAGTACCGTTTTAGCCTTCGATATCAATCCCTTTAAAGAATATAAAGGGGGTACTGAATTAGTACAAACTTTTGAACAACCGGCTGCGGAAATTGTAGTCAGTTCGATTATTAATCCGGTGCACGAAGAGCTCACAATAAAAACATTATTTTTTGTCAGAGATACGCGCATGCCAGGTTTTGAATTAATTGACGATGATTTAATAAAGAAAGTCATTAGAGGTGTTCGCTGGAATGACGACCCGCTGAATTTTTTACCGGACAATCCCCGCCAATGGCTTTTAAATTTTGAGCATGCCAGTAAAATTGCCGATCGCATTACTGAAAATTTTGATTTGTTCTATCGAAGCCATCATGCTGACTTGCAATTTTTGCATGCGATGGCATCAAATGAAGAAGAATCCGCTCAATTTACTCGTGATGCGATCATGAGTTGGATCGAGTTCACTTATAAAGTGGCATCCGGATATATTCCTATTCACACACCTTTTAAACAGTTACAGAAATTCTTAACACCAAAGGCTGGTAAGGTTTTTAAAAAATATTTTACACAGCAAGGCAGAAGACTCAATTGGACGCCTGCGTATTTGTTCTCTTTAAAGTGCTCCAGAGAAGTGACGCTGCCGTCAGCATTCGGTGAATTAGATTGCTCTCAGACAGAGTGGCTAGCCGATAAAAAAGGCATACAAAATATCGCACTGGGTAGCCTGTTGCACGTCATCCAGGATTCCTTTTCAGATAGCCATGTATCTCGTAATCCTGATTATGATGGTAATTATTCGCTCATCCACGGGCGTTCTGCGATACAAACTTTCAACACTTACAAAAAGCAAAGCATAAGATTACATCGCGGTGCGGATTCCTATCC
The DNA here is from genome assembly GCA_902826055.1 of uncultured Nitrosomonas sp. GTDB lineage: Bacteria > Pseudomonadota > Gammaproteobacteria > Burkholderiales > Nitrosomonadaceae > Nitrosomonas. The sequence continues at coordinate 39,083 of CADEDJ010000028.1, forward strand.
GCATGATATGGATAAACCCCCTATGCAGAGTGGATTTAATTTGGAAGAAGTTTCGGCGGAAATAATTTCTTATGTTTTATCGGATAGAGCTCGGCCCAAACATAAAAATCGCCATGCAATGGTTAGCGCCAAATTAAAAGAAGGGATATTTCATCTTCTTGATCCCAATGCAGTTGCAGGATCGGGCAAATACAAGTGAGTCAACAACTAAGTTAGCTTATTTTCAGAGCCTCACGCGGTGCAGAATAGACGCAATGTAGAATGAAAGACAAGAATTGATTTGTGATAAAGGCGGGTTCAATAATAACAGTAATAAATGAGATAACTTCTATCTCTCATTCAATGCGTCACTCAAATCTGGCATTGAAAGTGCTTATGGCAAGGAAAATCTAATGAAACTAGGCATTATCATCGAAACAAATGACCCGGAAAAATCTTGGAATGCAGCGCGCTTTGCAAATGCTTCACTAAAAAGAAAGGGCATTTGGTAAAAATTTTTCTATTGGGTGCTGGCGTTGAAATTCAAAATAACAAATCCGGACGATTTGATTCCAACGCTCAATTGATCGATTTTTCTCACAGTGGCGGTGTTATTCTTGCGTGCAGCACATGCATTAAGTCGCGCAATCAAGATGCGAGTGATATCTGTCCAATATCCACTATGAATGATTGTGTAGAGATGATTGAATGGTCAGATAAAGCGGTTACTTTTTAATGCCAAACTCAATGATTGAGCGCTTTCACCAAAAATCCCGCTCTACCGTCAATTGCCCGATCACACGATGCAAATCATTGATGCTGCCCTTGTCTTTGCCGACACCATTATTACGGGAAAATAACTCCGCAGCTTGTTCAACCAAATGCCGTTTCCAGCTATTAATCTGCGTCGGATGGATTCCATACCGAGATGCCAACTGCGGCACGGTTTCCTCTCCTCAGATGGCTGTCAATGCAACTTTCGCTTTGAATTCACTGGAGTATTGTACGCGTTTCTTGCTCATGGTTATTTCACTCCCTTTCTGTTTTGCCAGAGCTTAACAACCTGTCCAGTTTTTGGGCATTTCTTTAAGATTCGATTTGATTTAGTTTTCTGGGGGCCATCGTTTTTTCTGTCCATGTTCATCAACTACCAAATACTTCGTGTCTTTTGGTAAGACTTTCAATGACTTGAGAAACTCAATAATAGAATCCTTTTCTCCTTCGCTAAGCGCAGTCCAATTATTGTATGCATCCATGGCTTCACCACGATGTGCATCGATTGCTTGACGTAGGGTAGTATATTTACCGTGATGAAAGTAAGGCGGTTCATTAGCTACACCCCAGAGTTTGCGCGTGATAAAACGTGAGTTCCCCTTAAAGAATGCCGCACCGGATGCATTTTGATCAACTGGCTCGCGGTTTGGATCTGATAAGCCACTGGTAATATCATGCAATTTAAGATCGGTAAAAGCGGGAACCCAAACGATGTCGTTTTCAGGTGTTAGTCTAGGGTTATCTAAGGATTTATCCGTTAGATCAATTTTGTATTCAGGAGCTTGCCCTATTTGCAGGTTACCCTCTGGATTGTAGGGATTAGGTTCGCTAAAAATCCAGCCTTTATTATCTAATGGGAGTTTTGGGACATGACAGCTGGCACAGCCAATATTTTGGAAGGCCAGTTCACCTTGATATATTGCCGCTTCTATCGCTGAATTATTGGGAATAACCCGGCCGGGAACGGCAAGTTGTGCTTGAAATAATGTAGCAGCAGTAATATCGGCGCGGGTAATTTCATCGGTAAAACCATCACCATCGGGATCTGTTCCGCTACCAAATCTTTCTGTGGATTGAATCCCGTGATGTTGATTGAAGGCATTATTGGTAAACTCACGTAAAGAAACTTTTCCGCCCGCTTGATGGAAAGGTTTGATGATTAAGCTGGGAGGATTCTCAGGGCCGTCGCTCACTAGGCTTGATGCCAATAATCCGGTGACTGCATTA